>JASFFM010000047.1:0-16075 GCA_050124295.1 Desulfobacterales bacterium
GGCAGTGTCACCAACAGCGGCCGCTGGATGCAGTGGCGCTATCAGGGTCCCAAGCCCATGGGCAACAGCCTGCCCGACGGCGACATCATCCTCGAACTGGGTGAAAAATTGAAAGAACGCTACGCCCAGGGCGGCGCCTACCCCGAGCCGATCACCAACCTCAAGTGGGATTACCGCACCAAAGGGCATTACGATCCCCACAAGGTGGCCAAGGAGATCAACGGCTACTTCCAGAAAGACGTCACCCTCAAGGGTAAAACCTACAAGAAAGGCACCCTGGTGCCCAGTTTCGCCTTTCTGCAGGCGGACGGTTCGACCTCTTCGGGCAACTGGCTCTACTGCAACAGCTACACCGAGAAGGGCAACATGGCCGCCCGCCGCGGCCAGGAAGACGCCCCCAACAAAATCGGGCTGTACCCGGAATTCGCCTGGTGCTGGCCGGTCAATCGTCGGATCATCTACAACCGGGCCTCGGTGGACCTCAAGGGACAGCCCTGGGACAAAGACCAGCGGGTCATCGAGTGGACCGGCGAAAAATGGGTCGGCGACGTACCTGACGGGGGCTGGCCGCCCCTGGTGGGCGCCGACGGCAAACCCAACCCCAAGAGCAAACTCGCCTTCATCATGCGCAAACACGGCTACGCCCAGATCTTCGGACCGGGCCGCGCCGACGGCCCCTTTCCAGAACACTACGAGCCGTTGGAATGTCCGGTGGAAAAAAACCTGCTCAACCCCCAGCGCATGAATCCCACCGCCCCGGTCTTCGGCGGCAAGGCCGACGAATGGGCCACCTGCGACCCGCGCTACCCCTACGTGGCCACCACCTACCGCGTGGTGGAGCATTGGCAGACCGGCGTCATGACGCGGCACCAGCCCTACCTGCTGGAGATGCAGCCCCAGATGTTCGTCGAGATGAGTGTGGAGTTGGCCAAACTCAAGGGCATTGAAAACGGGGAACGCGTGATGGTGAGCTCGCCGCGGGCCAAGCTGGAGGCCACCGCCATCGTAACCCCCCGGTTTAAACCCTTCAACTTGGGCCGCACGGTCGTTCATCAGGTGGGCCTGCCCTGGCACTACGGCTGGGCCATGCCCAAGAACGGCAAGGAGGATAGCGCCAACCTGCTGACCCCCTCCACGGGGGATCCCAACACGCGCATACCGGAAACCAAGGCGTTCATGGTCAATGTCGTCAAGATATGAGAAAGGCGGTGAGCTCTCATGAGTAAATCATTTTTAATCGACACCACGTTGTGTACCGCTTGCCGCGGATGCCAGGTGGCTTGCAAGCAATGGCATGACCTGCCGGCCGAAGAAACGGTCAACCGCGGCAGCTACCAGAACCCGGAGGACCTTTCCTTCGAGACCTACAAACTCGTGCGCATGAAAGAGGAAGAGATCGACGGTCGCTTGCGCTGGCTGTTTTTTCCGGACCAGTGCCGGCACTGCCTCGAGCCGCCCTGCCGCGACGCCATCAGCGACCCCAAGGCCATCTACTCCGAAGAGGCCAACGGCTCGGTTCAGTTTACGGCGCTCACCCGGGACTATGATGCCGAGGAAATCATCGGTTCCTGCCCGTACAATATCCCCCGGGCCGGCGCGGACGGGATCCTCGCCAAATGCGACATGTGCCTCGACCGCGTTCAGAACGGGCTGCAACCGGCTTGTGTCAAGACCTGCCCCACCGGTGCCATGGCCTTTGGCGACCGGGATGCGATCATGAAGCAAGCCCAGGACCACCTGGCTGTGGCCCAAACGAAATACCCCAAGGCCCAGCTGCTGGATCCGGATGATGTGCGGGTCATCTTTCTGGTGGGCTATGATCCGCTGCTTTACCACACCAATGCCGTAGCAGCGGCAACGTCCTTTGACGTCACCCGCCAGATCGCACTGCGGCGAATGATACGACCGTTGACCGATTTGGTGTCGCGTCTGACCTAAACGGACCGCCAGCAGCGCCCCTTCAACCAACGGGAGGAAGACCATCGCAAGCTTCCTCCCGTTTTTTTTAAAGCATGTCGCCGGGGATTGAATGCGGCGCAATACTGCCTATTCTTATCGTAATGGTTTTATGGGAGACCTAATGCCGAATTCGACCCCCCTCACCATCGAACAAATCAGCCAGGCCACCCGCACGCTGTCCCAGCGCCGCCCGCCCTACGCGGCCATGCTGGCCTTTTATGAAACTATTTTTACCAGTCAAGAGCAGGCCAAAAGCACGATCGCCCTGGCGCCTATCCAGTTGTCGCCCGAAGCATTGAAAATCCGGCAGCAGGAAAACTTGCCCCTCGTGGATATTTCCGGCTTTTCCATTGACGACGCCTCCAGCGTGCATTTGCTGGACCGGCTTTGCGATTTGACCGCCAATCACGGAACCGAAATGAAGGCCTCCGCCACAGCCGTTTCCACGGCGCTGGCCAACGGGGAACTTGACCCGCAGGATCTGTTCCAAAGCCTTCTCCAGGGGGACGATCGTTTCTTCCAAACGACGGCCAAACGGATCGGCGCGGACCAAGAAACCCTGGCATTTCTGGCCTACAACAGCATTCAGCCTTCCGTCGAACACGCGGCCGCACAGTTGGCCGCTTATCTTGACCGTGAGGCGGTCTGGTCCAAGGGCTATTGTCCGATTTGCGGCAGCGCTCCCGGGCTGGCCATTCTGGGTGAAGAAGGCCGGCGGGAGATGTGCTGCAGTTTCTGTCGGCACCAATGGCGAGCCCCCCGCATCTTCTGCGCTTTCTGTGAAAATACAGCCGTCGATGAACTGCATTATTTTTTTGCCGAGGAAGAAAGCGACCTGCGCGTCGATGGTTGCGATCGTTGCCGCCGATACCTCAAATGCGTCGACCGTCGTAAGGCTTCCCGTCCCCTCTATCCGCCCTTGGAGCAGATCGCCTCACTGCATCTCGATATCATCGCGGCTGAAAAGGGATTCAGGGGCGGTGTCGAACTGAATATTGATCAATAGATTGCCCCCCACAAGAGCCGTATTTTTTAGCACCGGAAACGGCCGTCGCCGGCGGGTGGGCCTGGACCGGTGGCCGCCGGTGGCTTGGATCCTGCTTTTCCTCTGGATCCTGGCGGGCGCCGCGGCCCGGGCCGGGGATGCCCCGCAACCATCATCCAACGACGCCGACACACCAATACTGCGGGCCACCACCGTCTGGTCGGTGGACCGCGCGCGGGCCGGCGAGCGGATCGGGCTGGCGGTCGTTATCAGGATCGCCAAGGGGTATCACATCAATGCGGATCGCGCCCAGTTGTCCGCCAACCCGGCCTTTACCCCCTATCCCACCCAGATACGGATCCTGGAGCTCTCCCCGTCCGTCGGGGTTGAAAGCCCCCAGTTCCCCCCGGCGCATGCCATCAAGGTGGGCTTTGCCAAGGCGCCCCTGGCGGTTTTCGATGGCAAGACGGTGATCTATCTTCCTTTGGTCTTGCCACCCGAGGTTGCCACGGACATCCTCCGGATCAAGCTCGCCTTGAGCTACCAGGCCTGCGATGACGCCACCTGTCTGCTACCCCAAACCGTTCCCTTGACGGCCGAACTGCCCGTCGGCAGCGGACCCCCTCCCCTTTCCGTGGCACCGGATCTATTTCGCGCCATGACAGGCGCCGCCCCAACCCCGCCCGATGATTTCACCGTCTCCCTTTTGGGTTGGAAGCTGATCGTGCCATCCGCCGCCGGGACCGGATTCGGCCTGCTCCTGGTCTTGGCGGCCGTGGGTGGATTACTGCTCAATTTGACCCCCTGCGTGCTGCCCCTGATCCCGATCAAAATCATGGGCCTTGCCAATGCCGCCCAGAACCGGTACCGATGCCTGGCACTGGGATTGGCAACCTTTCTGGGCGTACTGGCCTTCTGGTTGTTATTGGGCCTGGCGATGGCCGTCTTCAGCGCGCTGACCGCCACCAGTCAGTTATTTCAGTACCCGCCCTTCGCCATTCTGATCGGTGTGATCATCGCCGCCATGGCCATCGGCATGACGCGTTCGATGGCCTTACCGCTGCCGCAATTCGTCTACCGCTTCAATCCCGATCAGGGCAAGCTGATCGGCGCTTTCGCAATGGGCCTGCTTGCGGCGCTTCTTTCCACCCCCTGCACGGCACCGGTCATGGGAGCTACGGCGGCCTGGGCGGCCACCCAGAGGCCAGGGCTCACCCTGACGGTCTTTGCCGCGATCGGCATGGGCATGGCCTTGCCCTACCTGTTGCTTTCGGCCGCCCCGGGCCTGGTCAGGCGACTGCCCCGCAGCGGGCCGACCGGCACCCTGATTAAGCAGATCATGGGATTTTGTATGCTGGCCGCCGCAGCCTATTTTATCGGCGCCGGTCTGAGTGCCCTGGCAGTGACCGCACCGGATCCGCCGTCGCGGATCTACTGGTGGGGGGTCATGGGGTGTACTGCTGCTGCCGGGCTCTGGATGGCCTTCCGCACGCGACAGATCACAAGCCGCAAGACGATTCGATTTTGGAGCGCCCTTTTGGGACTGCTGGTATTTTCAGCGTCGATCTACGGGGGACTTCGCTTTACCGACCAGGGTCCCATCGATTGGATACCATACACGGAAATGCGTTATCAAAACGCACTGAAGGAGGGCCGGGTGGTGGTCATGGTGTTCACCGCCGCCTGGTGCTTGAACTGCAAAGCCCTGGAGCAGGGGGTGCTTCACAGCGAGGGTGTGGCCGAGCGCTTGCAGCAATCCGATGTGGCCCCCATCAAGGTCGACATCACCGGCAACAACCCGGCCGGCAGGGAGCGTCTCCGGCGCACCGGCTATCTGACCATCCCGCTGCTGACCGTCCATGCCCCGGATGGACGCTTGGTGTTGAAGCGGTCTTTTTATACCGCCAGGGAAATCATCGAAGCGGTCGATAAGGCCGCAGCGGGCATCTAATCATCCCCTGGAGCGGATTCCCACTCGCGCCGACCAGCCCCAAAAGACTTTTCCCACCCGGCAGGATCCGACGACGGATGGAGATCTGATCGTTTTCTTAAGGGCTGCCCAGAAAGGCGATAATTTCCTTTTCCAACGCCGCCTTGTCGCGACCACCGGTTGTCCGGCGAATGATCTTGCCCTCACGGAAAAATAACAGCAGAGGAATCTTGCTGATCCCGTACGGCTCGATCGCCGCCTCGCCGGCCCAGTAAACCGGAAATCGGATCTTGAGTTTGGTAACGATGGGCTGCATGGCCTGAGGACCGGCATAATCGAGACTGATTCCCACGACCCGCAGACCTTCTGGGTGATACTTCTGGTACAGGGCGTTCACTGCCGGAAGCTCTTCGATACAGGGGTGGCACCAGGCCGCCATGATCACCACCAGACAATAACCGGGCTGGCGAAGGATGGCATCCACCTTTTGGATCGGAAGCGACTGAATGGTATTCGCCTCCTGGGAGAATGAAGGCGTGCCGATCAGCGAGACGCTAAAGATGAGAAAGGCCACAGCCGCAAGGTTGGCAGAGCGCATAGGATTGTTCCCGCATTCGGTAAAGGATTCTGGGCGCTGTAAGATCACCCCCAACTGTGAGCAGGGAGGCGGATGGCTTGCGACCAGCGCATTGCCTACCGGAATGGTCAGGGAGCGATTTTATCCAGTTCGATCGCACACCATTCCAGATCCGGTCGCTCATTGATGTCGGCCACATGGATGGCCCGCAGGATGCCTTCTTTGTCGATCACGAACAGGGCACGTTCGGAAACGCCATCGCTGCGGAGCACACCATAGCGATCCGCCACCGCACCGTGGGGCCAGAAATCAGAAAGGACCGGAAACCAGAGATCACCCATCTGTTTGGTCCAGGCATAAAGCGTCGGGATGTTGTCCACAGTGATGCCCACGAGCGTGGCTTCATTTTCGTCGAACAGTTCCTTGACGATGTTGTAACCCGGCCATTGATCGGAACAAACCGGTGTCCAGGCCGCAGGAACAAACGAGATCACCACGTTTTTCTTGCCCCGAAACTGACGCAAGGAAACCGTTTCTCCGGATACCGAGGGCAGCGTAAAATCCGGAGCCGGCTCCCCCACCTTTACTTTCAAGGTGCTGTCGGTGGCTTTGAGTTGCCCGGGGTTGTAGACGTTTTCCTTGAAGATTTCGGAAATGCCCCACGCCGATGCGCTAAGGCCAAAGAAAACCATAATGCCGATAATAAAGATATTCCTGAAAGCGCTCACGAAGGCCACCTCTCCTCTCATTGGTTTAGACCGGAGCTATTGATGAGTTCCTCGAGCATGACGCCGGCATCCCGGGGGCCACCAAGTTTGGCATAGAATACCGTGTGGCTGCCGTCGTTTTTAATGCGAATACCAACAAAATAGGGTGTTCGCACCTCGCCCATTTGTTTGTGAATCGTAAAATTGGCGTCCGCAAAAAGCGGAAAAGGGACCGTGTAGGTCTTGCGAAAATGATTGACTTCATAGGCCGAGTTACCGACCCCGATTCCGATGATTTTGACCCTGTTTTTCAGCTTGGGATCCTCTTCGATCTTCTCATAGATCCGGTTTATGGTGGGCGCTTCTCTCTGGCAGTGGGGGCAATACATACTGAACAGTTCGATGATGACGACATCGGCCTTGATTTGCGGGATTGCAAACGGTTCTTCTCCCTGCAGACCGAGATAGTCGCGATGGGTCTGTTCCTGGGGCATCTCCAGACGAATATCGGGGAGCACCCCGCCTTCCGCCGGCGGTGCCGCTGCGGCAAGCGCCGAAGGCGCCCCGCCACCAGAGAAAACAATGACGACAATCCATAAAATCATTCTGATGGCCATATTTACCTGCCCTTGTCGTGGGTGATCATCGCCAAGGCCGGATGTGCTGTTCACCGGCCCCGCCGTATTATAATGCGTCTAGGCGTGCTCCAGCGAATGTTGAAGCGACGCAACCGAGCGTTGACATGCACCTTTGGGAAGCAAAACGCTGCGCGCCAAAAAGTATTTTAAAGTAGTGACGATCAATCCAGTTGCAACCCATTGGGAGGCGAGGGGCGGAACCCGAGGCGCGCAACGCTTCAGGCCGCCACCGGAAAGGTCAGCCGGAAGCGGGTGCCTTGCCCGGCATTGCTTTGCACATCGATGACCCCACCGTAGTCTTCCACGATCCCCATTGAGATCGCCAATCCCAATCCCATGCCTTCGCCCATTTCCTTGGTCGTGAAAAAAGACTCAAAGATGCGCTCCTGCACATCCTCGGGGATACCGGAACCATTATCGGCCACGGTCAAGACGACCCGGCCGTCCTCGCTAAGGGTGCGAACACGGATCCAGCGCTGTTCATCATCCGCCCCGTCGGCTTCTGCTTTCTGACTGATCGCGTCCCGGGCATTGGTCAGCAGGTTAAAAACCACTTGTTCGAGACGATTGGTGTGGGCCTGAATGCGCGGAAGCGTTTCGCTGAGTTGTGTTTCCACGGCGATGTTCTGGAGTTTAAGCTGGCGGCCTAAGATCGCCATGACACTGCGAACCGCCGCGTTGAGATCAACGGTTTTTTTGCTCATGTCGGATTTGCGTCCGAAATCCCGCAGGCGGTTGATGATCTGTGTCGCACGATCGACCTGTCGGCTGATTTCAACGGTTACCGTGGTGAGATCCTGATCGGCCACGGCGCACTCTTTGGCGCTCATCATGGCCATAAACTCGCTGCCCATTTTGATCGCATTCAGGGGCTGATTGAGTTCATGGGCGATGCTGGCGGACATTTCACCGAGATTTTTCATTTTGCTGGCCTGGATCAAAAGGCCGTCCTTTTCGACCATCTCCGTGATGTCCGTCGTCGCGATGATGAGAACCTCGCGTGCCATGTAGCGGGAAGCGCAGGCATGCACATTGACGTAGAGCGGACGGCCATTTTTGCGTCGATATTGCAGCTTGGAGCTGAGACTGCAGGCCTTGTCGATACCTTCCAGAGGTCCCAGATCAAGGGGGCCCAGATCGGTAAACCGGCGTCCGACAAGCTCCTCAAGCGCATAGCCATAAGTCTCTTCCGCAATGGGATTGGCATCCAGAATTTCCTTGGTGGGCCAATCCAAAACGAAAATCGGGTTGGGGCCGCTGTCAAACAAGGAACGGTATTTTTCTTCCGACTCCTTGAGTTTGGCCTGGGAGGCTTTGATGTGGTAGGTCATGTTGACAAACGAATTGGCCAGCTGATGGACCTCGTCTTTTACACCCTCGCGGTAGACAGAACAGGCCTGACACGCGGGAGATAAATCGACGATCCCGGGTGTTGCGGCGGCACCCCGGCGGGGAATATCTTTTTCGATATACCAGCAGGGCAGTTCCGTGTTTTGGAAAGCCCGGCAGTCGTCCGCGTGGCAGTTTTTCATCTCCCAGCAGCGATTGTCCTTGCTCAATTCCGGCGTGATATCGAAGTTGCCACGGCTGATCGCATCTGACAGCCGGGTGAGCTGGGTGATGGGCCTGGTGATATAGCGCGCCAAACCATGGCTGATCACAAAGAAGATCACCACCACGACCGATATAAAACCCAAAAAGGTGGTTCGCAATTTGCCGATCAAATGGTCGATATGGTTTTTATACAATCCGATGTGCGCGCTGCCGATTTGATAAATGCCCTCCGATACGGGAACCGCAACATCGTAGATTTCTTCACGACCGGTGTGGATCAGTTCGATGGAATGCGAACTGCCCGCAGCAAGTTCATTGACGCTATGCAGCATTTCCGGGAAAGGACGCGTAAAGGTGTGCGCCAGCACCTTTTGTTTCTTATCGGTAATAAAAATATAGTTGATCAACAGCCGGCGCTCCCCCAGGCGGGCGTCGAAAATCAGGCTGGTCAGGTTGGGGATATCCCGGGTTAGCAGATATCCGCGACTGCTTTCGGCAATGCTTTGGGCAATTCCCAGCCCCCGCCGTTTGAGTTCGTTGGTCAAACTGGAGATGAGAATCCATCGTGTAAACAAGGCGATAAAGACACTGATCAGAACAATGACAGCCGTCGTCGAAAAGTAAATCTTGTTCTTCAGACTGATATTGTTGAGCCGTGTGAAAACGCTGCGCTGAACCATGGGGGATCCTCTAATCGTAGCTGTTGCCGAGCCCAAACCGCGTCCGCCAGCAGGGCCCATGCCCAAGCAAACTGCGCTTGGTCCACGCGGGGGGCACATGGGGATGGTTCTCGCGATGCCCCTTGCCTGGGATCAGATGCGGCCGATCGCGGTGCGGCCGACCTGCTTATCGGGCCTTAGATGGGTTATGGCCAAGCACTTCTATTCATTGAACAGGATAAACTGCCCACCCTTAAAATGGGTAAAGTAAACGCGATCCAGTCCCTGATGGTCCTGAGCACTGAAAGCCAGTGCGTTATCTATACCCAGATCGTAGGCTTGCACCGACTCCAGCGCGGTGATGAACCGTTCCCGTGTTAAATTGTCTCCCGTGCGCTGAAGCCCTTCCACCAGCACCCGGGCATTGAGATAACCTTCCAGGCTTACGAAATTGGGGCGATCCTGGGGATAGTATTGCTGCAGCAGACGGATGTACTCATCCACACCCCACAGGCTTTCACCATCCGCGCGCGAGCTTGGCGGGGGCACGACTTGGGTGACAATGACCCCCTCGGCCTGATCTCCCAGAAGGCGCGCCAGTTCATCGGCACCGACGAACGAAACATTGCTGAAGACCGGATGATAGCCCTTGCGCTTGGCCTGACGAATAAATTTGGCGCAAGGCTCGTAGGTCCCAACCATCATCACCGCCTCGGCTCGGGCGTCCATGATGCGCTGCAGGCCCTCCTCGATGGCAAGCGTGCCGCGAATATAGGAGCCGGTGGCCACCGGGTGGAGATTGTATCGGCGCAGGGCCAGCTCCGTGCCCCGCAAGCCGTCAAAACCGTAGGTATCGTATTGGTAGAATACCCCGATGCGCGTGATCCCCAGATCTTCCACCAGATATCGAACAGTGGCGCCGGTCTCCTGGTAATAGGACGCTCGAATGTTGATCAGATAGCGATTCACGGGCTCCCGCAGGGCGTTGGCGCCGGTGAACATGCCCACCAGCGGTATGCGGGCCTCCTTAATGAGGGGGATGATCTTGACGGTGGTCGGGGTACCGACATAGCAGAAAAGGGCGAACACATTGTCTTCGATCAGGAGTCGCTGGGTATTGTAGAGGCAGCGTGGCGGATCGTATCCGTCGTCATAGGCGATCACCTCGATTTTCCGGCCGTGGACGCCACCGCCGGCGTTCACGTGCTGGATATAGGACATGGCCCCATGCAGCATCTGGGTGCCGAGATAGCTGGCATGGCCTTCCAGGGCCAGCGAGGCGCCAATCCTGATCTGGCTAGGGCTGACCCCCGGGGGTTGGGTATGGACGTTCTCGACCTCCGGCGGCGGCTGACAGCCATAACCTAAAGCGCACGTCAGCATGAAAACCCATACGATCGGTGCCATGGCCACGGGATACCAGGCCGGGTGGGATGAATAAGGCGGTTTGCGGGTCATGGGACGCCTGCCTGTTGAATGTATTTTGGGTGGGGGTTCCGGATTTGTTTCTTGTAAACCATATGGGCCGTCATCGCAATTGTTTGCGTCGATCGGAACCCGCCACAGGTCTCTGACCGGCGCGCGCCTTTAAGTCATCGATCGGGCCGCAAACGCCAGCGGCCTCTAACCCGGATATGTCGCGTGTTGGCGGCATCCCGTACTGGGCCTTCAGCGCCGCGGTACCCATGCGACCGCAAGCGCTTGAACACCCCGGAAATGGATGCCTCGGGCGCGCCCGTAGGTGAAACTGGTGAAGCGGTTCCTTCGGAAAAAGGCCGCTCACAACGTGTTACCGGGCCTATTGGGCCCCATCTTGATTCAAGACCGGGTACCTTGTCCGTAAACGCAATGGGCATCCCTTTTGGCTTGAAATGTTCGGGCGAGCGCCCGTGCCGACGAGGATTGACCAGGGCGATCAGGGAAACCCGATGGGCAGGCATCACGGCCATTTCTCTGGCTGTGCGGTTGGGGTGTCCTGGCGGGTATCCGCAGAGTGGCCCGTGCTGAATTCGCCGGCCGAGGCCGGATTTGCCCCCGTTCCTCAGATCTGCTACAAAATGCCAACCTCCTCCGCCTCGAAAGGGAAACCCCATGAAAAACGCCTACCACACCCTAACCATGCTGGTGGAGAATGAACCCGGGGTCACCGCCCGGGTTTCAGGGCTGTTTGCCAGCCGTAACTACAATATCGAAACCATCTGCGGTGCCCCCACGGCCAACCCCCGCATGTCCCGCATCACCATCACCACCCGGACCAACCCGGATCAGCTGGAACAGATCATGAAGCAGCTGCGCCGTCTGATCAACGTCATCAAAGTGCGTGACATGACCGGCGAAACATCCGTGCGGCGGGAGATGGCATTGATCTGTGTCAAGGCCGACCCGGCGGATCGGCCCGAGATCCGCAGCATTGTGGAGACGTTTCGCGGTCGTATCGTGGATACCGGGAAGAACCACTATATAATCGAAGCCACCGGCCGTCATGCGAAAATCGACGCCCTGGTCAACCTGCTGGAGCCCATGGGCATCAAAAAGCTGGCCCGCTCCGGCATTCTGGCGCTGTACCGCGAGGCGGACTGAAAACAAGCCCTCGCGGTTTTGGGACCTGATGGCTGCCTTCGCTTGCCGCCAGGATGTGTTCCGCCCGGCACCAGCAGCCCTGCTCGGGGTTTCCGACCGGCCTCAGACCCTCCCTGCAATCATCACCCCGCCCGTGTAAAACATTTGTAAATGACCCCTAGCGTATTCCCCCGGCCAATGATTTTGCTTAAAAAGGGTGGCATCTTCGTTGTGCTGACTTGGCTTACGGTGATACACTGAAAACATCGTGCCCGACGCCATCGGCCATCGGACGTCGTCCTCGTCAGGATACGAGTCACTTGGCCCCAACCGCAGGGAGATTTATGCGCATCTACGAAACCGTGATCATTCGACCCCTTATGCGCTGGCTGTCACTGTTCTTTTTCAAGTGCACGGGATGGAAAAGGGAGGGGCACCTACCGGACGTGGACCGCTACATCATCATTGCGGCCCCGCATACCTCCAACTGGGATTTTATCTACACGCTCTGTCTGGCTTTTATTTTCCGGATCAATCCGCAAATCATGATGAAGGCGTCCTGGTTTCGCGGCCCCATGGGCCCCCTGTTCCGGTGGCTGGGCGCCCTGCCCATCGACCGCCGCCGCTCACGCAACGTGGTGGCCCAGTCCGTCGAAGCCTTCCAGAAGGGACGGCCGATGGTGTTGGTGGTCCCGCCGTCCGGCACCCGCCGCAAGGTTACCTATTGGAAAACCGGATTCTACCACATCGCTTGTGGGGCCGGTGTTCCCATCGCCCTCGGATTTATCGACTACCAACGCAAGGTGGGCGGCTTCGGCCCCCTTTTCCATCCCACCGGCGACATCGAACAAGACATGGTATCCATCCGGGAATTCTACCGTCCCATCAGCGGTAAATATCCCCGGCAGGAGAGCCATGTGCTGGTGCGGCCCGATTTGAAACCGCCCTGCTGACGCCCGTCAGGCCTGCATCGCCCGGATCCATTTCAGCAGCAGGACCAGAGCGGGCGCCAGGTGAAAAAGCAGGTCGAAGATATCCAGGGGGCGCGTCAAGGTGCCGTTCTTGAGCATGATCAGCTTCTCGACCACGTGGGGCATGGGACGAAAAGGAGCCAGGAGCATGAAAACGGCCAGCAGGATCAGGGGCAGGTAGGGCGTCTGGTCGAGCAGTTTCAGCATGGCGGGGCC
This sequence comes from Desulfobacterales bacterium, assembly GCA_050124295.1. Lineage (GTDB taxonomy): Bacteria > Desulfobacterota > Desulfobacteria > Desulfobacterales > UBA5852 > JABZFP01. The sequence continues at coordinate 12,756 of JASFFM010000047.1, forward strand.
CCCTTTCAGGCCGGAATCGTATCCACCGAGGCGAAGCGGGGTTCGTGCAGCGGGATCAGGATATCCGCCAGCGCTTTGACCTCTTCCATGATATCGTAGGCGTGATAGGTATTTACCGGCGTTCCCGGTGGAATCACCATCATCTCCATGGCCCGGATTTCCTTGGGCGGTAAGAAATTCTCCTCGATCACGCAAAAACCGGTGATCACGGCTTTTCCGCCAGCCGTGTCGACGATCACCGTTAGGCCACCTTCGGTGTGCACCGGCGTATGCATCACCTGGATGCCCGGTAGCAGTTCGCCGTCCTTTCGGACCATGAACAGCTGACCGTTAGCCTCCACGTCTTCGATGTAGTCTTCCAAATAGCGGAAATCGAGGGGATGGGGCTCGTGCAGGTGGGCCAGTTCCTCGGGACGCGTATAAATCACGGCATTCACGCATCGGTAGTCGTTTTCGCAGTGATCATTGTGCAGATGGGTGTGGATCACCACGTCAATGTCTTCAGGTGCCAGCCCCCAGCGCGCCAGCCCCTCATCGAAGGTGTAGATTCGGCCGCCGATGGCGGCTTCCCTGTCCGCCGACCGGATGGGGCTCATCTCGCCGGTGTCCACCAGGATCTTCCGATCCCCACCTTCCAGATACCAGGCGTAGATGGGAATCACATACTCCCGGCCGTAGTCGTGCTGATAGGTCATCATGCCCTTGTCGAACACTTTGGTGCCCAGTACGATGGGGTGGATTTGATATTGCGGCATGGTGGTTCTCCCTTCCTATGGGATGGCGCCGTTGCGTTTGGGAGCAAACCGAAGGCCGCGGGTGGCAGTAAACCGCTGGGCCGCTCCAGGCGCGCGCCAATTCAGGTCATGTTTAGAGCAATATGGAGCGGTCGTCAAACCACTTGGCGGCGAAAGCCTTCCAGCAGCAACCGGCCAAACAAGACGGTTGACATATTTTGCTTCATTTTTCGAGCGATGACTGCTAAATTCTCTCCAGTTTGGCGTCTATCGACGGAAGGCCGCAGACCACAGCCGGAGGCCATTGGGTATGAGGGACAACGACGGATGGCGTATCGTATTAATCGATGATGAGGAGGGCATCCGACGCGTGACGGGCATCACGCTGGAGGATGCCGGCTATTCGGTGTATACGGCCGATAACGGTCAAAGCGGGCTGGCCCTCTGCGAGGAGGTGAGCCCCCAGATTGTGATCACGGATGTGCGCATGCCCAAAATGGACGGAATCCAAGTCCTGGAAGCCATCAAGCAGGCCCATCCTGAAACCGAGGTCATCGTGGCCACCGCCTTCGGGGAAATGGACCTTGCGATCCGGGCCCTTCAGCTGGATGCCTCGGATTTCATCACCAAACCGCTGCACAGCGAGGCCCTCGGTGTGGCCCTGGAGCGCGCTAAGACCCGCTACAATGACCGCAAGCAGCTCAAGGACTACACCATCTTTCTGGAGGAGGGCTGGAACGACACCACCCGGGAGTTGATGGCGGCCTTCACCTTCCAAAACAGCCTCATCGAGAGCTCCATGGACGGCATCATCGGCTGCGGTGCCGACGAGGTGGTGATTATTTTCAACCGCAGTGCCAAGGAAATGCTGGGATACCGCAAGGAGAACGTGCTGCACAAGATGAAGCTGGGCCGGTTTCTGTTGCCGGAGGAGGAATCGCGCCTCAAGAGGGCCCTGGCAGCCAGCGACCAGGGCGAGGGCGGGCGGCTGGCCCTCTTCGAGACCACGCTCTGCGGCAACAACGGCCAGCGCATTCCCACCCAGATGTCGGTGGCCAAGGTGGCCATACCGGACGAGGCCCCGGGGACGGTTTGCTTCCTGAGGGACTTGCGCGAGATCCGCCGGCTGGAGCGCGAAGTGGAGGACCAGGCCGTCATCCTGCACCAGGACAAGATGATGTCCCTGGGACGTTTGGCCGCCAGCGTGGTCCACGAGATCAACAACCCCCTGGCGGGTATTCTCAATTACTGCCGCCTGATGATCCGCATCCTGCAAAAGGGGGCCGCTTCCGCCGACCAGATGGGAAAATTCGCCCGCTACCTGGATTTAGTGGAAAAGGAAACCAGCCGCTGTTCCCAGATCGTCTCCAGCCTGCTCACCTTTTCGCGCAAATCACCGGCCGAATTCGGTCCCGTGGTTGTCAACGACCTCATGGAGCGCTGCATCCTGCTCTGCCAGCATAAACTAAAATTGAGCAACATCCGCCTCGAAACCCATGTCGAGGGCCATCTTCCCGAGATCAAGGGCGATTTCAACCAGCTGCAGCAGTGTGTCATCAACCTGGTGTTCAACGCCGTGGACGCCATGCCCGAGGGCGGTTCCCTGACCCTGTCGGCGGCACGCTGCCCTTCCGCCGCCGAAGTCTGTGTGCAGGTGGCGGACACGGGTACGGGTGTCGCCGAAAAAGACCTGCCCCACATTTTCGAACCCTTTTTTACGACCAAGGACGAGGGCTACGGCGTCGGCCTGGGTCTTTCCACGGTCTACGGTATCATTCAGAATCACGAGGGCCATGTAAAGGTGGAAAGTCAACCCGGCCAAGGCACCACCTTTACCCTGCGTTTGCCGGTGCTCTGAAACCGCAGCGAATCGGTCATTCGGAAACACCGCCCACCCCGAGGAAGATCAAAAGTGTTGCATTGCAACATAGTGTTGCGCAACACCTGCACCAATGCAACAGTTTGCTTTTTTCGGAATGGCGTTTGGCATCAGCAAGTTGCATGCCCATCGGCCGAAATCCCGCCCCTGCAGACCATATTCAGCCTTTTTGGACCCAATCCATTGTAAAGATTCGGATTTATTGCCTCATCAACCCTATTGGCATGTTTTATGCTCAAACGTGAGTTAACGGCCCCGGCAAATCTGTATTGCTATCGGCAACAGGGTCGTGCGCATTACGCTGCGGTTTCCCTGTTTCGAACATCAATCAAAGGGCCTTTCAACACTTCAGGTTGTAGGATGCAAAACCGGTATCACGACCGCAAACGGTGTACATGCCAAAGGAGCCGCCTTGTCCGCCAGTCGCGCCAAAAAGCGGGTTCTGATCGTCGACGATGACCAAAACGAGGCTTTGCTGCTGCGATCCCTCATGCAATCCAAGGGCTACAAGCCCCTTTTGGCCGGCAGCAAACCCGAAGGTGTCAAGATGGCCGAGCGCGACAAACCCAGCTGCATCATCTTGAATTGCATGATGTGTGGCGAGGAGGGCTTCTGCCTCTACCGCCATTTCAAATCCGAGGCGGCCTTCCGCGACATTCCGGTGATCATGCTGTCTTCCGTGAGCCGCGACATCCTCTTCCGCTACC
>JASFFM010000048.1:0-16024 GCA_050124295.1 Desulfobacterales bacterium
ATCCATCGGCACGCTGGCCGGCGGGATCGCGCATGATTTCAACAATATCCTATCGCCCATTATCGGCTTCACCGAGATGACGGCTGCCGATCTGCCCCCAAATAGTCCGGCGCGCGGCAATCTGGAGGAAGTTCTCACGGCCGCCCATCGTGCCAAGGAAATGGTACGCCATATCTTGACCTTCAGTCGTCAGGACACCCAGGAAATGAAACCCATGACGATTCAGCCTGTGGTACAGGAATCCATGCGGTTGCTGCGCTCCTCCCTGCCGGCCACGATCGACATCCAGGTTCGGATCGAGGAGGAGGCCGGTGCGGTGATCGGCGACTCCACCCAGATCCATCAGTTGGTGGTCAATCTCTGTACCAATGCCTACCAGGCCATGCGTGAGCGGGGCGGTATTTTGGAGGTCGCCGTGTCGGCGGTGGCTTTCGACGCCGCGTCGCGCATACCCTGTCGGGAAATGCTGCCCGGCGCCTACGTCTGTTTGAGCGTCACAGACACCGGCCACGGCATCGACAAGGCCATTATCGATCGTATTTTCGAGCCTTATTTCACAACCAAGGGGCCGGCCGAGGGAACCGGCATGGGGTTATCGATGACGCACGGTATCGTGAAGTGTCACCAGGGATACATCGATGTGGAGAGCACCCTTGGTGAAGGTACGACATTTCGTGTGTACATCCCCCAGATGGACAGCGTTCATGAGACGACCTTCGACGAGACGACCGATTTTATCCCCGTGGGCAACGAACATATCCTGCTGGTGGATGACGAATCCCAGTTGCTGGGTATGCAGCAGCAGATGCTGGAACGGCTGGGCTACAAGATTACGGCGAAAAGCAACGGTTCGGAGGCACTCCGCGCCTTTCAACAGACGCCCGAAGCCTTCGATCTGTTGATCACCGATCAGACCATGCCGAATTTGACAGGGGCGGAGCTGTCCGCTGCCGTCTTTGACACGCGCAATGATCTGCCCGTCATTCTTTGCACGGGTTTCAGCGAAGCCCTTTCAGCGGAGGCGGCGGCCGAGATTGGTATTCGCTATTACCTCCAGAAACCGGTGCCCTTCAAAGTGCTGGCGCAAACGATCCGGCTGGCGTTGAATGATGCCTTTGAAGAAGCGGCTTTTCCTTTCACCCCCCAAGGGGCGGTCGCGCACTAAGCGCCGGACGCCCTGCCGCCATCCCATCGAAGGTCCCCTGGACCAAAGGTTGGGGCCTGCCCCCGCAACGGGTCTGCGTGCCTACCATCTCACCGCATGATCTACTGTCGTCTTATTCACGGTCCGTGATGTCGCCATGGATCTCGATCAGGCCCGGCGCTCCGGTGGGAACCGAAGGGTTCCGGGCACACCGAACCGGCAGCACAAGTGCGCCAGGCTTACCAGGAAAACGGCGGACGGAATCGATGGCGTGTCAATCAAAACATTATTTACTTGATATTTACATTTATATTGACATATGGGCAGCATCTCCCTATTGTTTCGTTATGTGACGATTCATTCACCGGGGGTGCCCATGCGACAAGACCTTACCGTAAAGCAACAGCAACTGCTCGATTATCTGGAACGGCACATCAGAGCGCGGGGGCGGGCCCCGAGCCTGCGTGAAGCGGCTGCGGATCTCGGCATCAGTCATGCGGCCGTGGCCCAGACACTCAAAGCACTGGAACAGAAAGGCGCTGTGCGGCGCGATGGTCGCTACAGCCGTAATCTGCTGTTGTTGAACCGGGCGCAGGAAGTCACCGGCAGCCAACGCTGGCGAGAAGTACCGGTGATCGGCCGCATTACGGCCGGCCTGCCCATGTACGCCCAACAGGTCTGGGAAGGCAGCGTGGTGATCGACAGCGCCCTTTTTCCGGGGCGCGACCTGTTTGCCCTGCGGGTAAAGGGCGACTCCATGCGGGATGCCGGTATACTGGACGGGGATCTGGTCGTTTGCGAACCCCGGCAGTACGCCCACAACGGCGAAATTGTGGTGGCCCTGATCGGCGGCGAGGAAGCCACGGTCAAACGATTTTTCCTGGGCGCGGACCACATCGAGCTACGCCCCGAAAATCACACTTATCCGGTGCGGCAATACACATTTGGTGACGTGCTGGTGCAGGGCAAGGTGGTCGGCCTGCAACGGGGGCCCGAATCGATCCGATGATCCGTCGCCGTCACACCGATATGATGGGCCGCCCGCCCGGGTTCTCCGCGGTGCGGTGTGCAAATATGAGGTCTTCGCTTCGCTGGTGGTCACCGTGGACACAAACACTCGACAATTAAAGCAAACCGCCGATCGTCACCCCGTGCGGGTGGGCACCAGCGGGTATTCCTACCCGGAGTGGGTGGATGCAGGCTTTTATCCCGCCGGCACCCGACCGGGGAGGATGCTGGCCCTTTACGCCCAGCGATTTTCCGCCACCGAACTGAACTACACCTGGTATCAGATGCCGAAAGCGGCGGCCATCGACCGCATGCGGCGCCAGGTGCCATCCGATTTTCATTTTGCGGTTAAGTTGACCCGCACGATGACGCACGAAGTGGACCGTGACCAGTGGCGCGGACAGGTGGTCCGTTACCGGGATGGCGTGGCACCACTGGTCCTGTCAGGTCAACTGGCCGCCGTGTTGCTGCAGCTGCCGGCCTCATTCGAACGGACCCGTCCGCGCCGCCACTATTTGGCCGCGTTGCTGGAAGAACTTGCCGGGCTTCCGTTAGCGGTGGAATTTCGTCACGTGTCCTGGGCCACAGATCGGGTGTTTGCGGAACTGGAAAAACGTCGGGTGACCCTGGTGACGGTGGATGCCCCCCCATTGCCCCATCTCTTTCCGCCTCTGGACGTGATTACCAATGCGGAGCTTGTCTACGTGCGCTTGCACGGTCGTAACGCGGCGGGCTGGCGTTCGGGCAACATGCAGAAGCAGTTCGACTACTGTTACGGCATGCCGGAATTGAACGCATGGGCGGAAACACGCATCGCCGCCCTGGCCGGCCGGGCTTGTCGCGGGCTGGTGTTCTTCAACAATCACGTTCGGGCCCAGGCCCCGGCCAACGCGCGACAGCTGGTGGCGCTGCTGGCCAAACAGGGCCTGGCGGAAGCACCTTCGTGGAACGACACATCATCCATATAAACGTGGCCGATTTTGCCGTCGCGGTGGAGCGCGCGGTGGATCGGCGTCTGCGGGGGTGTCCGGTAATCGTTGCCCCCGAGGGGCTTGCCCGGGCCGTGGTCTACGACATGAGCGAGGAAGCTTACCAGGCCGGGGTCCGCAAGGGCATGGCCCTGGGGCGGGCGGTGCGGTTGTGCGCGGACGTCCGCATTCTGCCGCCCCATCCGGCCCGCTACGAACAGGTGATGCAGGCGATGATCCGGCAGGCGTTGCCTTATTCCCCGCTGATCGAACCGGGTGAGGCGGACGGTCATCTGTTCGTGGATGTCACCGGTACCAGTCGTCTTTTCGGGCCACCACCGGATGTGGCCTGGCGGTTGCGCCGGCAGGCCCGGGCCGAACTGGGCCTCGAGCCGGTATGGGCGGTGGCGTCCAATAAGCTCGTTGCCAAAGTCGCCACACGCCTGGTGAAACCCGATGGTGAATCCGTTGTCGCCAGGGGTGACGAGCAGGCGTTTCTGGCGCCGGTGCCGCTGGCGCTGGTCCCGGGTCTCGAGCGTCGCGATCTGGTGCGCCTGGGGGATTTCAATCTTCGGCAGGCAGGCCAGGTCGCCGCCTTGGGCCTGGAGATGCTGCAAATGCCTTTTGGTCGTCGGGCCGTTGACTTGTACGAAGCGGTTCGCGGTATTGACCACGCACCCGTCCGGCCGGTGGATCAGCAAGCCCCGCGTGTGGTGCTGGAGCATGCATTTGATGAAGACGTCCAGGCGGTGACGGTCCTGGAGGGGGCGTTGTACGCGCTGGTCGAGAAGGCGGGTCGCGCGTTGCGGCAGCGGTGCCTGGCGGCGCGGCGTGTCGCTGTTATCCTCGATTTTTCCGATGGCCGACGCTGTGCCCGTCAGGGGTCGGTACGACCGGCGAGCGCCAACGACAAGGCCCTGTTTGAATCGACCCGCTTGGCGCTCCACCGGGCCGGGGGGCGACGGGTGCGGGTGCGTCATCTGCGGCTGGTCTGCGACCGGCTCATTTTTCCGCCGGCCCAGCGGGAACTTTTCCCGGCGGAAACGGCGACGGGACGTCGACAAGCCCGGTTGGTGTCTGCGCTGGACGGTATCCGTGAGCGGTTCGGGTCGGCGGCCATTCGGGTCGGTCGCACGCTGGCGGCCTGATCCGCCACAATGTTTCGCCGGAAAGAGGCCGGATGGGGTTTTGAAAATGACGATCCAAGCGCTTTCCCGCGGCAAATTTGATGGGTCCCCATGGTTCCGTTAACCGTCCGTTCCCATTATTCCCTCATGTGGGGAACATCTTCCGTGAGGCGTTTGTGCCGGGTGGCTCGGCGCCTGGGGTACACGCGCCTGGCGCTTACGGATACCGACAATTTATATGGGCTCTGGCCGTTTCTGGCCGCCTGCCGCCGCGAAGGCCTCACGCCGATCGTGGGCGCAGAGGTGACCGATCCGGTCCGGTCCGAACGTGCCGTCTGTCTGGTCGCCGACGCGGCCGGCTATCGTAACCTCTGCCGCCTGCTGACGGCCCGCCACATGGAAGACGCATTCTCCCTGAAGACGGCTCTGCCGGACCGCGCAGAGGGTTTGACGGTGCTGACCCAGGATGTCGATCTGCTGGCCGCCTGGCATGCCGCTGGCGTGCGCGTGGCGGCGGCCATGCCCCGTTGGCCCCTGCCGGCGGGGCATCCCCTGCGGCAGCTTGCCCGACAGCGGGGGCTTCCGGTGGTGGCCACACCGGGCAGTTTTTTTCTGGATCCGGCCGAGCATGCCGATCATCGTCTGCTGCGGGCCATCGACGGCAAAACGTCCCTGGAGCGTCTTCCGACGGCGGCGGTGGCGCCGCCGGATGCCTGGCTGGGTGCCCCCGCAATCTACCGGCAGCGGTTTGCCACCTGTCCGGAAGCGGTGGTGGCCACCACCTTGCTGGCCGAAGAGCTGGCGTTTACAGGGCCCGCCTTCGGTCTGGTCATGCCGCCCTGGTCCGCGAAGGACGCCCGCAAGGACGACCCCGATGCCGCTTTGCGACGGGCGGCTTATGGGGGCGCCCGGCATCGCTATGGCCAAGAGCTGCCGGAGGCGGTGGTGGAGCGTCTGGAACATGAGCTGCGGGTGATCGCTGAGATGGGATTTTCGTCCTATTTTCTGGTCGTGCGAGACATCGTCCGCCCCAGCTCGCGGACCTGCGGACGGGGATCCGGCGCCGCTTCCCTGGTGGCCTACAGTCTGGGTATTACCAATGTCTGCCCGATCAAACATAACCTCTATTTCGAGCGCTTTCTGAATCCCGGCCGCAGCGATCCGCCTGATATCGATGTGGATTTTGCCTGGGACGAACGCGATGCCGTCCAGCAGACCGTGCTGGCAACCTACCGGGATCATGCCGCCATGGTTTGCAACCATATCCGGTTCCAGCCGCGCATGGCGGTACGGGAGACGGCCCGGGTGTATGGGCTGACCGAGGGCGAGATCGGCCGGGTGACCCGGCGTCTGCCCTGGTACTGGCGCCTGGACGGACCGCCCGAAGAACTGCTCGCGGCGGTACGCCAGCGGCCGGAGGCCCGGACACTGGGATTTCCGGCGCCCTGGCCGGAGATTCTATCCCGCGCCGCACGCCTTGTGGGCATTCCCCGGTATCTGTCGGTTCACTCCGGCGGGGTGGTCATCACCCCGGAGCCTGTCAATCATTATGTTCCGGTGCAGCGGGCGGCCAAGGGCGTGCCGATCATTCAGTGGGAAAAGGATGCCACCGAAGATGCCGGTTTGGTCAAGATCGATCTGCTGGGCAACCGCAGTCTGGGGGTCATCCGGGATGCGCTGGCCAACATCCGGGCGGCCGGCTACCATTTCGACGAGCGGCGCTGGGAGCCGGAGGACGACTTCGCCACCCAGGAAGCCGTAGCCCAGGGCAAAACCATGGGATGTTTTTACATCGAAAGCCCGGCCATGCGTCTTCTCCAGCAAAAAGCGGGCGTCGGGGATTTCGGCCACCTTGTCATTCACAGCAGCATCATTCGCCCGGCCGCCAATGAGTTCATTCAAGAATATATCCGGCGCCTGCACGGCGGGGCCTGGGATCCGATTCATCCCTTGCTGGCCGATGTTCTGGTGGAAACGTTCGGGATCATGGTTTACCAGGAGGATGTCTCCCGGGCCGCGGTTGCCCTGGCCGGTTTCTCCCATGCCGAGGCCGATCGGCTGCGGAAGGTGATGTCGAAAAAGGACCCTGCCCACCACCTGAAGGATTTCCAGACCCGGTTTTACACCGGCGCCAGATCCCGCGGCATTGCCGACCATACCATCGAAGCGGTGTGGGCCATGATGATGAGCTTCAGCGGGTATTCGTTTTGCAAACCCCACAGCGCCTCCTACGCCCGGGTGTCCTTCCAGGCCGCCTATCTCAAGGTGCACCACCCGGCCGAATTCATGGCGGCGGTGATCAGCAACCAGGGGGGCTACTATGCCACCTTTGCTTACGTGTCCGAGGCCCGACGGATGGGGCTCCAGATCCTGCCGCCGGATGTGACCAGGAGTGCGCCCCACTGGACCGGCCGGGGGCAGACGCTGCGGGTCGGCCTGCAGGCGGTTAAAGGATTGAGTGCCACGACCATCGATCGTATCCTTGCGGTCCGTCGGCACCACGTGTTTCGTGATGCCATGGATTTTTTGACGCTCAGCCGGCCGGATGAAGCCGAGGCCCGGGCCCTGATTCACTGCGGCGCTTTGGATGCCCTGGCATCACAGGGCGGGCGAACGGGTCTCATGTGGACATTATTGGTCCGCTGGCAAGGCCGCCGAAACCGCGATGCGGTGTCTGATTCGCTGTTTGCCCGCCCGGCGGAGATCCCGATACCCGATTTGCCGGAAGAGGATCTCTTGGAACGTCTGCGGCGTGAATTTGCTGTTCTGGGGTTTTTGTGCGACCGTCATCCGATGACCCTGTATGACAATCTGCTGCATGCCCGCAAAACGGTCAAAGGTATTGATCTGGGACGCTGGCAGGGGCGTCGCGTGCAATTCGGGGGTTGGTTTGTGGCCGGCAAGGTGGTGCATACCAAACAGGGCGAACCCATGGAGTTTTTAACCTTTGAGGATGAAACGGATATTATCGAAACGACCTTTTTCCCGGCGGCCTACCATCGGTTTTGTCACATGCTGGATTGGGGCCGTCCTTATCTGTTGGGCGGCCGGGTGGAGACGGACTGGGGCGCGGTTACGCTGACGGTGGATCAAGTGGTGCCGCTGCCGCCGCTCCGATCGATTGTTGAGGGGTTGCCCAGGGGAGCGGAAAGAACTAAGCTGACCCCTCAGGCGGGTGACAGGGGCACATCCGGACACGGGGTTGCGGTGTCCCGTCGGCCTGCCGTTGATCGAAGGAGGAGAAGCAATGATGCGAAAATCCATGCGGCAAGCGAATTGGACCTCAATGGCGGTTTTGATCTTCCTTCTGGGCGCCTGCGCGACGCCAATAACCCATCCGGTGCAGATGGGTTATCGCGGTGATGCCGCGCCGGGAACCGAACAGGCGGTTGCTGTCGGCGTTCAACTGTTTCGTGATCAGCGCAAGGATGCCGACGCTTACCTGATCGGCTATCGCCAGCTGGGACCGGAAGAGCGGGAGCGCTACGTTTCCAGCCCGGACGATATTGCCCGCTCGGTGACCCGCATGGCCGGTGAACTCATCCGTCATAAAGGCGGCTTGCCCGGAAAGCTGGACGGCTGGGATTACACGCCCGATAAAATGCTGGCGGTCTCCGATGCTTTCGACGTCTTTATCGGGGGCGATATCGAGCGGTTAAAGTGTAATGCCGAAAAAGGGCTTTTGCACACCAACATGGTTTTGGAGTTGGACATCGTGTTCTATGTGGGCAAGGTCCGGGAGGGGGTCGTGCACCGGCGGCCCGTCAGCATGAAAACGGAACGGATCGCGCCCACCTTCGGACCGCGTGAGCTGCGTCAGTTTTTGAACGATATGCTTTCCCAAGCACTGGAAAGGGGTTTCCGGGATATTCCCTGAGGGTTTTTTCCCAGGCGGCACCAGAATCAGAGCATTTTCTTCAGGCAGCGATTGACCTGGGCGAAAAGAGCCGTCGGCAAGGCCAGCAGATGAATGTCGGCGCTCTGATTTTCCAGGTATTCCGCAATCGGAAACTTAGAACCGTCCAGGCGCATGAAATGACCACCAGCGGCTTCCATGATAACCCGCACGGCTGCCAGATCCTGATAGGATTCGTTCGCAATGAGGGCGGCCTCGGCGCATCCCATGGCCACATAGCAAATGTGGGCGGATGTGCAGCCGAGGTTGAGCTGTTTGCCGGGAAACCCATTCTGGAAATGCTGGTGAAAGCGTGAAAAAGTCAGCAGGACACTTTCGTCGTTGATGCCCTCCTGGGAAGAAACGCGGATGACCTGTTTACCGCGGAAGGCCTCCTGACCGGCCACGGCGTGGAACAGATCGCCGGTGGCCGGCATATGAAAGGCCCCCAGAACGGGCCATTTGTTGTCCAGCAAGGCGATGGACATGCCCCAGACCGGGATGCCGGCCATAAAGTTGGACATACCGTCCAGGGGATCGAAAACCCAGACGTAACGTTTGGCATCGTGGGTGTAGGCATCATCCGGACTTTGGCCGTCAAAGACATGGTGCTCGGGGAAGCGGGTCTGAAGGGCTTGCTGGAAAAACCGATTCAATTGCAATTCCACCTTGGTGATCAGCGTTTCGTCAAATTTGACTTGCGGGGCGCCCCTCCCGTAAAATTCCAGGGCCTCCTCCCCGGCCTTGGTAATAAAATCAAGGGCAAACGATTTCAGATCTTCGATGGGCACATAGTCTTTGTCCAATAGTCTCCTCCTTCGCTGGTAATCGGCCGTCTGTCGATCGATTGGTTAGCATAGTATATCCCCAACCCGGGATCAAGACAGCGGCATCCCGGGCAGCTTTGTGGACGGATTAAATCCCGTTTGACATCAATGGATTCGGCGTTAGCTTGACTTCTAATTCTCATCATATAGAAATGGAGTCGAATCCTATGAGCACGACGCAATCGGAGGTAAAACGCATGGCATTCGAGACACGCGACCAGGCGTTGGAGCGCGTAATGAAACTGCAAAAACCCCTCTGTCCACACTGTGAGACCGAAATGAGCCTTTGGGAAGTTCCGCCGATCAATTTCGGTGACGGTCTGGGGTGGGGAGAGCCCTTTCTGTTCGTCTGTTTCAATGATGAATGCCCTGCGTATGTGAACGGTTGGGAACACATGCAGGAAACCTACGCCCACCGCGCATCCTATCGCTGCATGAACTATCCGGGCACAGAAGTTTTCGAGTTCATGCCGGTCTTCAGCCCCCATGGTGGCACCGGGCAGGTTCTTGACGATCAAGTCCTGGCCCAGCAGGAGGCGCTCAAGGCCGCTACCAAAAAAGGCTTTAACATTCTGGCGTCCTGTTATGTGGAAAAGGACGGCCCTGCCATACTGGGAATGCTGATGGATCCGGCCGAGCCGCCCCGGGTGCGCATGAAAGCGGCCGAAATGCTGGGGGACATCGGCGATATCGGTGTGATCGAACCGCTGCGCAGCCTCAAGCTGGGCAACGACCTCATCCAGAAAACGGTCGACGACAGTGTCAGCAAAATACATACGCGCTTCTTCACCCGGGAATGTCCCTTCTGTGCCGAGGTCATCAAGCAGCGGGCCAAAATTTGTAAACACTGCGGTAAAGAGGTGGCCGGCGAGTAGACGATTTTGATCGCCGCTTAGCACTGATTGATCAGCGCCCGAGTAACCGATTCGGCTGTGCATCCTACCCCGAATCGGTTTTTTTATGCCTTGCCGGCTGGCCGCACAATATTGACATTGTCCAGGTCATAGGTGCGAAAAATGAGTTTTTCGCGCTCCCGGCGCTCCTGCGTCAAAGGCTTAATGGGGTGTGCGGCAAGTTGCTGGGCAGCCTCGCTTGGCAAGACAAGCGCCGACAAACGATCAGCGATGACCTTGCCCGTGAAGGTATCCAGAACGATGGCCTTCCGGCCATCTGAAACCACTGCCAGCGGGATTGGGCGGTTGCCAAAAACGCGGGCGGCGGCGACGATTTCTCTTTCGCGCGAGCCCAGCGAGCCGGCGCAGCATTTGATCGCCATGTAGGGCTGCAAGGGATCGCCGGCCTTCACAACCACGTCAATTCGAGAACGGTAAGGGGCGCCGGCGATGACGAGGTGGAGGGGCGCGTCGACCCAGAGGGCGTCACGGGAATACCCCTTCTCCTCCACGAGAAAACGAATCAGGGCCTGGCGATGACTTTCCGCGCCCACGTCGGGAATCGCAACGCCGGTAAGGTAATCTGTTATGGTCGCTGATGATGTCATGGGAGCCTCACTTTATGCCCGATGAATCCGCGAGGCTGTCCAAACCGGATTGTCGGCGCTGCCAGGCGTCCAGTTCCGGCGTGATAATCCGCGGCGCGTCGGACCAGAGGCCCTCGAGATCGTAGAAATTGCGTACCGGGTCATAGAACACATGAATGACGACATGGCCGTAGTCCATCAATACCCAATGGCCCTCCTGCAACCCTTCGATGCTGAGCGGAACGAGGCCCTGCTTTTTTAAGTCGGTGCGAATATATTCGGCAATCGCCGTGACCTGGCGATTGGAGCGACCGCTGCAAACGATAAATGTGTCCGACAGCGAGGTCAAATCCCCGACATCCAACAACACCACGTCCTGGGCTTTTTTCCCCAACACGGCCTTCACAAACAGTTCGAGCTGGGGGTCCTGAGCGTCGTTCATCGATAGAGTCCTTTGGCGTCGATGTATTCCTGCACCGGTTCGGGAACGAGAAAAGCAATGTTTTTGTGCTGACGAACCAGTTGGCGAATGGCGGTCGAGGAGATGTCCATCGCAGTGATGTTATAAGTAAATATAGGCTGCTTTTCGCAATGCGTAAAGCAAGGGGTGTCCATGGCGCACGTGTACCCTTTTAGGCTACTTTGTTCCAATAGGGTTGCCACCGCATGGTCGACCGAGGGCTGGAGGCGCCCCTCGCGGTCCGGGCGGTTGATAACGATCAAGGGAATGATATGGAGCAGATCCTCGTAGGATTGCCAGGTTTCGATTTCCAGAAACGTATCCAGGCCCATGATCAAATAAAGCCAGGTGTCCTCCGGTAGGTGTTTGCGAAAGGCACACACGGTATCAATGGTGAAAGATGGCCCCTGGCGCTTGAGTTCGATATCGGAACCACGCAGGCCCTCCCGACCCGCGATCGCGCGTTGCACCATTTCCATGCGGTCAGCGGCGGGCGCCAGGTTGGCATGTGCCTTGTGCGGCGGGGACGCCGACGGAATGAGGTAAACGGCATCCAGCCCGAACCCTTCGCGCAGTTCTACGGCCGCACGCAGATGCCCGCAGTGGATGGGATTGAACGTTCCGCCGAAAATACCGATTTTTCTTGCCATATATCCGGTACCCCAGAAGGATGATGGAAAAATAAAGCTTGCCCGGCAGTGTTCCGCGAGGCTCTTTCGTCAGGGTGTTGTCGCTGCGGTCAGAACCAGGTTATCCCGGTGGATGACTTCATCATAGGGCTTTTCGCCGAGGCAAGCGGCGATCTGGCCTGTTTTCAAGCCCTTGATTTTTTTGATATCACGAGCCGAATAGTTGACCAGGCCATTGCCGAGGACCGTGCCTTCCACATTGATAAACTGGACGGGGTCGCCCACGCTGAAGTCACCCATCACGCGCACAATCCCGCTGGGCAACAAGCTCTTGCCACGCCCCTGAATGGCGCGTGAAGCGCCATCATCGATGACGATCGCGCCCTTGGGCTTTAAAGAGAAGGCCAGCCAGCATTTGCGGCTGGAAAGGCGCTCCTTGCGAGGAACAAAAAAGCTGCCCGGGCAGGATCCCTCAAACAGGCGGCGAAGGATATCGGGCCGGGTGCCGTTGGCAATGACCATGGGAATGCCGGCGGCCGTCACCTTGCGGGCGGCTTTGATTTTGGTCAGCATGCCTCCGGTACCCAGGGCACCGGGGATGCCACTGGCATAGTGCTCGATATGTTTGCCAATCGTATCGATTTGGGGCAGCAGTTCGGCGTCCGCGTGCACCCGTGGGTCCTTGTTGTAGAGGCCGTCGATGTCCGTGAGGTTGATCAACAGGTCCGAATCCATGAGCAAGGCAATGACGGCCGCCAGGTTGTCATTGTCGCCAAATTGGATTTCTTCGACCATCACCGTATCATTTTCGTTTACGACCGGTATGACCCCCCATTCTAAAAGCGTGTTGAGGGTATTGCGGGCGTTCAGATAGCGTTTGCGGCTGGTCATGTCCTCCGCCGTGAGCAGTATTTGGGCGACCTTCATGCCACTTTTGGCGAAGGCTTTCTCGTAGGCCAGGATTAGACCGGCTTGCCCAACGGCGGCAACGGCCTGTCGTGCCGGTATGGCGTCCGGACGTTTGGCCAGATCGAGTTTGCGCATGCCTGCTGCCATAGCGCCCGAAGAGACCAAAATGACCTGCCGGCCGGATGCGATCAGGCGGTCGATGCCCTTGCTGATCGATGCGATGGCAGACAGATTCAGGCCGTTTTCCAGCGTGAGAACGTTGCTACCGACCTTAACCACGACACGGTTGGCCTGCGTAAAATGATGGGAGGCGTTCAAGATGTTATTCACCGCAAAGAAGTTGGGTAATCTTGGAGGTCAATTCTCCCAGACCGGTGGCGTTTTGAGCTGAGATCAACAAAATATCTTTGTCCGGTATGGCCTGTCGAAAACATTCGGCCTTTGGGCCGGCAGCGGGCACGTCCAGTTTGTTAAGAACGATCAACTGCGGTTTAGCACCAAGCGTCTTCTTGTACATGGCCAGTTCGCGGTTGACGGTTGCCAGCGCGGCCAGCGGCCGATCGGAATCGATTTCGCAGGCATCAATCAGGTGAATCAGAATCCGGGTGCGCTCGATGTGTTTCAGAAAGCGGTGGCCCAGGCCGGCTCCGGAATGGGCGCCCTCGATCAGGCCGGGGATATCGGCCACTACAAACGGTTCGGCCCATTCGGTATGGACGACACCCAGATGGGGGGTCAACGTTGTAAACGGATAGGCGGCTGTTTTGGGTCGGGCGGCTGAGATGGCGCGAATAAGGGTCGATTTGCCGGCATTTGGCAGCCCGATGATACCGACATCGGCCAGAAGTTTGAGTTCGAGTTTGACCTTCAGGGTGGTGCCCGATTCGCCGGGTTGGGCATGCCGGGGGGCACGATTGGTGGAAGATTTAAAGCGCGTGTTGCCGAGACCGCCCCGGCCGCCCCTTGCGATGACGAAACGCTCATCCGGCAGGGCCATGTCTTTGATCAGCGTGCCGTCTTCAGCATTCAGGATGAGGGTGCCCGGCGGGATCTCAAGGATTAGATCGTTGCCACGGCGTCCGGTCTTTTGGGAACCTTGACCGTGGCCGCCGTTGGCCGCCTTGAACTGGCGCTTGAATTGAAATTGCTGCAGGGTACGCTTGCGGTGGGTCGTAACCAGGACAACATCTCCGCCCTTGCCCCCGTCACCACCATCCGGTCCGCCCCGGGGGATAAACTTTTCACGCCGAAAACTCATGCATCCGCGACCACCGTCCCCGGACTGGACGATAATGGTGGCTTCATCAATGAATTTCACGCGTCATAAACACTGACTTTTTTGCGGGCGCGTCCCAGGCGCTCATAGGCCACGATGCCGTCCACTTTGGCAAAAAGGGTATAGTCTTTTCCCATTCCGACATTGTCGCCGGGATGGATGCGGGTTCCCAACTGACGCACCAGAATGTTGCCGGCGCGCACCTTTTCACCACCATAGCGCTTGATACCGCGCCGCTGGGCATTGCTGTCACGACCGTTTTTGGAACTGCCACCTGCTTTTTTATGTGCCATGCCGATTACTCCTTGCGCGCTCGCGGTGCGCCATCGATTAGTTGATCGTAATACTGTCGACCTTGATGGCCGTATATTGCTGGCGATGGCCTTGTTTGCGGCGATACCGTTTGCGGCGCTTGTATTTGAACACGACGATTTTATGGGCCCGTCCCTGTTCGACGACCGTGCCCTTCACAGCCACATTGTCGAGGCGCGGTGTGCCGATCTGCACATCATCACCGTCGGCAACCATCAGTACATCATCAAAGGCGATTTCAGCGCCCACGTCGCCGGGAAGTTTTTCCACCCTTAGGGTCTCGCCCTCTTGAACCTTATATTGTTTCCCGCCTGATTTAACCACCGCGTACATGCCGCGCCTCCTTTAGCTGTGCGAACCGACCCGGGCTTTTCCCCACACATGCCTCCGCATGGACGAATGTTATCGAAACTGAAGCCCGGCTAGCGATCTCAAAATCAGGGAATATTACTTTATTCGGGTGGCTTGTCAAGTAAAATGTGCGCTTGCCCCAGGGGACGGTTTTCGGTGGCGGGCGCGAAGACGGCCATGCGCGTTGCGTTGACAAGTGTTGATGATCGCGACTAAAACGCGAACCCATAGGTCTTAGATCCACATTCATTCCCAAATAGAGGAAACCAGATGACCCGTTCTAAATCCATCCAAGTCTGGCCGTGGTCGGCCGCAACCGGGTCTGCCCCCAAAAAAGTCATGGATCTGATCGCCGAAGAGCCGCTTTCGGTTCGGGTTCAGGGCCAGCCATATATGGTGGTCATGCGCACGCCGGGAGATGAACTGGCCCATGCCGCCGGCCTCTGCCTGGCGGAGGGCCTGATCCATGATCCGGCGGATATCGCCCAATTGGCCTTTTGCGACGGGGCCGATACCAACACGGTCACGGTGACCCTCCAGGAAGATTGCGCCCGCCGCCTGGATCATATGGGCGATCGGCGGGCATATATCAGCCAAACGGGCTGCGGCCTGTGCGGCAAGGAACTGATCGAGGATCTTCACACCGCGATCAAGCCCCTTGACGATCAGGTGGCGGTTACCATCGCGGCGGCTGCCTCAGCCCTCTCCCTGCTGCACCGCCAACAGCCGTTGCGGGAGCAGACCCGGGCGGCCCATGCGGCGGCCCTTCACGATGGCCAGGGGCATCTTCTGGTGGCCGCGGAAGACGTGGGCCGCCATAATGCCCTGGACAAAGTCATCGGCCGCTTATTCCTGGATCGGAAACTGCCCGAGGCGGCCATGGTCATCCTTTCTTCGCGCATCAGCTATGAATTGGTCCAGAAGGCGGCCTGTGCGCGCATTCCGATCATTGTGGCGGTCTCCCGCCCCACGGCCTTGGCCGTGGCCCTGGCCGAGCGCCTGAACATCACCCTGGCCTCCCGCAGACCCGAGAACGGGCTCTGGGTCTACAGCGGTGCCAGCCGCTTGCAGATGGCGTGAGTCTCCTCCCGCGTTGCAAGCAGTCCCAGGTCGTCCCCCGGAAGGGGGCAGCAAATGCTTTCGTCCGAACATTCCATGAAAAGGGTTATGCCCACTTGCTTTAATAAATTGGTTCCCTGTCTTGACGGAAGGTCGCGGTCAATGTGTTCGATAACCCTTTGTGATCCGCGAATTTCAGAACGCAGCACATCAAATTTTGACCCGGCGGGCAAGCCTGCGGTATCCCTTTGCGGCCGTATCAGGCGCTTGCGGTCGCATGCCTACCGCGACACCCCTGAAGGCCTTGTACGGGAGGCCTCAAACTTGTGACATATCCCGGGTTAGGATCGTTGGGTTGTTTCCCTTGATCCCACGCCGAGCTTCGAGGGGGCGCACGGAAAAAGCGTGCGTGCGGGTAAGTTTCCGCGGGCGCTGGCCGTCTCGGTAACGCGCAGGATCAAACCGGGCCCGGGCGCTTGCTCGCGATGACGTTTCGATGCACGTGAAAGAAAGGCAACGACCAACCCGAAAGAGTGCCGCAGGGTTAAAACCTATCCGGGCCCGTCACCAGAGATGGAG
>JASFFM010000049.1:0-15907 GCA_050124295.1 Desulfobacterales bacterium
CGCTTCCACAGCGCCGCCGGACAGCCGGGTGGTACCTCCAGCGGCCGTTTGCTGCCGGGGTGCGATCTGCTTCGGGGCATCATCGACATGGGCGGCGCCCACGAAGTGCGCCCAGCCCGGCCAAGGGCGCTTGTTCCCCGGGCGCTTGGGCCGAGCCCCAACATTTCATGAATAAATTGATCCCTTGGCTTTGCTGTATTGGTTCCCTGTCTTCCATAAAGGTTGCGGCCAGTGTGTCCGGCAACCCTTGGTGAGGGGCGCATTTCAGAACCAAGCGCATACCCTTTGGCCACCCGGCGGACAAGCCCGCGGCATCCCTGTCGGCCCTATCAGGCGCTTGGGGTGGCATGCCGACCGCGGCGCTCCGGGAGGCCTTGTACGGGAGGCCACCAACGCGTGAAATAGCCGGGCTGGCCGTGCCAATCCGGATCGGGTCGCGCGCCGGCCCGAGGTCGATGGGGCAGAGCCGCTGGAGATGCGGCCGGATATGGGCCGGCTGGGAAATACCGGAGGCGGGCGAGCTGTGCATTGACTTCCATGGCATGGTGGGCACCCCCAGAAGGTCGGCTCTTCGGCGGCCTTTTTCCCTGTGAACCATCCGGTCTGCGCGGCCTAGGCGGTGCATATCCGGGGACCAGGCGGGATCGAATTTAGCCCGGCCATCCCTAAAGCCTTGGAACGGTCCCTGATTGAGCCCAAGGAAAAGGCTCACCTCCGTCGATCCGGATCAAATGATGTCGATCGCATCCAGGCCGCCATCCCCAAACCGATCGCATAAAGCAGCAGTGCCAGGACGATTACGCCCGCATACCCCGTGCTCACGGCCATCAGCGGTGCGGCGACCGCGCCGATGACCGTGGCACAGCCGTTGATACCCCAGGCCCAGGGAATCCATCCCGGTCGGTGGTGGTTCAGCAAGGCCAGCCCCAGCGGAAAAGGCATGCCCATGGCCACGGCCAGCGGCAAGATCAAAGCGAGTGCCGCAACGGTGATGATCGCGAGCCCCATCCCGCCGAGCCGATCCAGCAGCCAGGGCATGGCGACCAGTTCCAGCAGTCCGACCGTGCAGACCACGGCCAGGCTTCCGCGCAACAGCGTCATGGCCGCCATGCCCCTATCGACGGCCCGCTGAACCCCCATGGCGCCGATACCGGCCCCGATCAAAAAACCACTCAGGGTCAGGGTGGCAGCCACCAGAGGGTGATGCAAGACCAGCGTCAGACGCTGCATATAGGCCATCTCCAGGAAGAGAAAGCCACCGCCGATAGCGCCGAAATAGACGAGCGTGGCCAGACGCTGCCGCCGGGGCAGGCCCCCACGCCCATCGTCCATCCGTGTGGTTATCACCGGCAGACCGATCAAAACCAGGCTGAAGACCATGGCCTGGGCCAGGGTTGCCAGGAGCACCGGATAGCCCCAGTCCAGAAGGGCGATCCCCCCGGCCTGACGCAGGGCGGCGAATTCGGGCAGCAGGCGCCATTTGAAAAAATGCCCGAAGAAGGGACGTTCGTCTGTGGCGGGGCGCAGATCGAATTTATACTGACGGGCGAACTTGGCGCGGTCCTTCCCGGCCAGTGCCTGGGCTGCTTCGGCAAACAGCGGCCGCGCGAGTACGTTGTGGCGATTGACTTCCGCCGGGCGAATGCCGGGCAGAAAGACCAGGTCGAAGGCCCGCCGGGTGCAGAAATCGCGAATGGCGTTTTGTTCTCCGGCCGTCAGCGCCGAGCGCCCGATCAGGATCACCGCGGTGCGCCAATCCCTGATCATGGCCAGATGATCGGACGGACGGGCAACACCCTGCTCTTCGAGCATGACCACGGCCATCAGGAAAGCCTTCAGGCTGCTTCGTGGCGGCAGGCGGGTCCAGAGGGGGACCACCAGCAGGCCGTCGGCGCTTAGATGGCGCCAGAGCTGACCCAGCCCCTCATCCGTCATGAGGGTGTTTTCGCCAAAGGCCGTGGCGCTGCCGCCTGGGCCACCAAAGGGCATTTGTATAAGGTCATAAGCTCCCGGGTGCGTCTTCATGAAGGCGCGGACCGTGGTGCTGAAATAGTGGACTTGCTCTCCCAGGAACGGCCATCCGCTGAAGGCGGCGTGTTCACCGCGAAGGATATAGGGGTAGAGCGGATGGGGGTCCACGGCATCGATGCGACGGGTCCCGTAGGCCATCGCCCGCAGAATATCCTGACCGGCTGCCGCCCGGGCGATGAGAACCCGTCCCGCCTGGGGACGCAGGTGCAACCCTACGCTGCCGGTGGTTTGCCGCAGATAGGCCAGGGACTGTGGCCGACCATCGTAGCGATCGGCAACGCTGAGCCCCTGCCCGTCGATGAAAAACGCCGTCTGGTCCGGAATGGCGGCCGTGCTCTTCAGGCTCAACCCGGGGGCCTGGCGCAAAGGAGTGCTCGCGCTTTGAACCACACTGAACCACCCCATGGGATGATGCTTTTGGTAGACCAGCCGGGCGCCGGGAATGCGCAGGGTCTGGGTTAGTGGCTTGTAGGCGTTGACGGTCAGCGGTTTCCATTGCCGCATCCCGACAGCTATCAGGACCAACCCGCCGGCCGCCGTCACCGCTAGCAGTTTGCGCCACCGGACCTGCCAGCGAAAGGCCGCCAGCACAACGGCCAGCGCCCCGCCTCCGGCCACGACGACCAGGGCCGCCTGGGGTGGGATGCGGAAGAGAATCCCGGCGGTTGCCAGGGCACCGATTCCGGCGCCGCACAGGTCGGCGGCGTAGATTTGCGGAATCCGGGTGCCGCCGGAACGAAGCAGCGCCCCGATGCCGGTGGCCGCCATTAAAAAAGGCAGGCAGAGCAACCCGTAAATACCGGCCAGATACCCCCATTGCCTGGGATCCCAGAAGACCTCCAGGGCATTGAAGGGCAGCCTCTGGGCAACGGCAAAACAGACCCCACAGGCCACACTGAACCCGGCCGCCCCCCATAGAAACAACCCCCGCTGGCGGCCGGCGCCCGGAGCGGGCAGCAGCATGAGAAAGGTCCCGCTGGCCCCGTAGCCCAAAAGGGCGATACTGATCAGCATGAAGGCGAAATGGTGCCAGTGCACAATGGCAAACAGGCGCATGAGCAGGATTTCATAGGCCAGCACGGCGGCCGAAAGGAGGCCCACCGCTGCCAGGGGGGGCCGGGTCGAAGCTTTTTGCAGGGGGGCGGTCATGGGCGTTCCGAATCAGTGATCGCCGGTTAGGGGAACAAAACGCACGGGCAGGATTTGCCGGGTTTGCGGGTTCCCCTGGCGATCGATGGTGATCAGCAACAGGTGCTGGACACTGAAGCGATCGCCGACGGGGATGACCATCCGTCCGCCGGGCTTTAGCTGGCGCACAAGAGGCGGGGGAACGTGATCGGCGGCCGCAGTGACGATGATGCCGTCAAAGGTCTCCGCACCAGGCCAGCCGTAATAACCGTCGCCCTGTCGGACCTCGATGTTGGTATAGGCAAGGCGCCGGAAGCGTTCCTCGGCCTGGCGGGCCAGCTCGGGGATGATCTCGATGGTGTAGAGCTTCCCCACGAGTTCGGCCAGCACGGCCGCCTGGTAGCCGGAACCGGTGCCCACCTCCAGGAACGTATCCCCGGGGGTGGGTTCCAGCAGATCGGTCATGAGGGCTACGATGTAGGGCTGGGAGATCGTCTGTCCGAACCCAATGGGCAGGGGCCGGTTTTCATAGGCCGCCGAGCGCACCTCGGCCGGTACAAACTCGTGCCGCGGCACGCGCGCCAGGACCGCCAACACGTCGGGCCGCAGGGCCCCCTTGCCGATATAGCTGCGGGTGGCGATCACATCGGCGCGAATGGCCGCCACCATTCCCTCCCGCAGGGAGGCCCAGTCCTGGGCCCGGGTCACGGGCGTGCCCGCGGCCGCCCATCCCAGCAGAACGATGACCATGGCGATCCACAAGGGTTGGCCGGCGGGTTGTCTGCTTCGGGGATGAAGATGGTGTTTCATCGATGACAGCCTCCGAAGCGATGGCGGACGGGCGGTCTCGCGTCCATGGGGTTCCGGACAGGGGGAATGATCGTATGACCTATAAACCACATGGGTGGAAAGATCCAGGTCAAGTGGGTCAAGGTCAGGTGCGGGTGCCGCCGGAAAAGACCCACCTGTCCCCGTCTGACCGGCTGCGGGATGGTTCCCTATCCTCAACACGGCGCTCCCCCAGTCGTGATTTCAAGACCCTGAGTAAGGCCCCTTTGCGGTGATGGCCGCCCGGGGGTCAGTGTCCACCGGAGCGACGATCGAGGGGCCTGAACGGAATCAAAAGGGTCATCGCGGCTAAATTCGGCCCTGCCTTTGCATTTTACGGCGCACGGCCTTCGAGGGCCTGCTGCGGTTTGGGAACGACGGTTAATATACCTTGATCTTGCGCATGTCCGAATGCATTTGGAAGAAACGACCCAGGGCCTCCTCACTGCCGATCAGGATGAGCTCGTTGTTTTCGCTGAAGCGATAGCTGGGTTCCGGATTGATGCAGGCGGCCTCCTGGTCACAGATGGCAACGACGTTGCATCCTGTCTGGGAACGAATCTGCATTTCAGCCAGAGATTTATCCGCGTAAGATGAGGGCACGACCACACGAAGAATACTTAGCCCCTCGGTCAGCGTTAAAAATTCACCGGGCCGGAGCAGATTAAGGATGGCGTTGGCGGCCATGGATGCATGGGACATCACCAGGTCGGCGCCGGCGTTGTGTAATCTGGATATGTTCCTTTCCAGATTCGCGCGACTGATGATCTGTACATCAGGAGTTAATTTACGGCAGTAAATGGTTAGATAGATGTTGGTGGGGTCACTATGGGTGGTAATGAGAATCGAAGGGGTCCTATCGATCCCTGCTTGAATCAGGGTGTTGATGTCAGCGGCGCTGCCATGGATATACGACCCATCCTCAATGAGCTGACGTTTTTTTTCGATGATGCGAAAATCAAGGTTGCGCTCCGCCAAAGCATCGGCCGCCGCCCGGCCCACGCGCCCACCCCCCAGGATCAGCACCGGGTCCTGATGTATTTTATCCCGGCCAAATTTTCTGTCGTAGGCACTCAGTTGCTCGGCGGATCCGGCCAGCAACAGGACAGTGGTTGGATTGATGGGGGTTTGCGCGGTGGGTATGATGAAGTGACCCCGTTCCCATATGCCCAGCACATTGATGCCGATTGTCTCCCGCAGCTTACTTTGCTGAATGGTTTTTCCAACCAGCGGGGTCCGCATGGCGGGGGCTTCCGCGACCAGGAGGGATTCAATCTTCCCGATGACGTTGGCTCTGGTGGTTGTGCCCAGAACCCGGCGGGCCAACGATTGGCCGAGCATTTTGGTGAACTGCAGTACATGGGTGCTCCCCGCCAATTCAAGGATATCGACGGAGTCGTCGAGATCGGCATTGGCCACGATGGGTACTTTGGAGGAAATCTCACGAACTGTAAAAGCGATGTTGGTATTGATCATGTCGTCGCCATTGGCGACGACCAGGGCCGCATGCTCAGCTTGCATTCGCCGATAGGTCTGCGGATCGTCCAAATCCCCAACGGCCACCCTGAAGTCTAAATCTTGCAGGTGCTGGGCCTGCGGAACGTCTTCGACGACGATAACGTAATCATGCTGATACTGCCGCAATTTCTCGGCCAGGTTGCGGGACACCGAATCGTCGTTGGTCACGATGACATGGCCTTGGGTTCCTTCCGGCAATTTCCGCGGCGTCCCGGCGCTGGCCTGGGCATCCAGCCAAGGCAGATAGAAAAACTCGATGAATGTGAAGGGGAGCATCGTCAGGAGAAAGACAATGCCCGACATGAGAACAACGATCGAGAAAAGCCTGCCGATATCGGTGGAAAACGTGATGTCCCCAAAACCGAGAGTGGACATCACGGTCAGCGTCCAATAAAAACCGGTGATCCAACTGAATTCCCTGTTTTCAAATATCATCAGGAAGTGAAACAGGATACTGTAGACGGTCACCATGGCGAACAGCGAGAGGAGAAATTTGATCAGAACGGAAATGTTGCGCTCTTGTTTTTTGCGTGCAAGATGAAGGAGTTCACTGATGATAAATTTCATGGCTACAATCCGGTTGGCAGGGGGACCACTGGGGTGCGGTGGTCAATGAAATCATTATAGCAATTGATGCGCAAAAATCGAATGCAGGTCAAGCAGGATTTTCAGAAAGGGCGGGTTTTGGCTGGCGGGGCCGGCCTGTTCAGTCGTGGGGGACCCCGTGAACTCCCCGGCCCGGGTGTGCGAACCGATCATCACCCCACTGCCGGGAGGACTTGACAGTTTCTGGGGTTATCCTCAATTATAATGGTTGTAAGTCTGTATTCGCTTCCCCCTGTGGGCGGACCTGGGGCGCGACGATCGATGCGGGACGGTAGCGCGTCTGCCCCCCGCCCATGGTCCAACCGGGCCATGCGGCGGTGAGCAAAGCCGCTGGGCGGCGTTGCCGCCCGCGTCCGGCTGCGCAAGGGGACAAATGCCCCTTGCCCTGCTTCCCGTGGCGCCCGGTACTGAAACCCTTTCGAAGGCGCCCGCTATCCAGCGGGCTGAGATCGTGGGCCTATTTTTTGACCTCCGCGCCGCCGATGCGCGGCGCAGGACCAAGGCGCATAAGGTCCTCCAAGCAAGCCCTTTTTTTGGGCGACAACCCTGGCCGTCTGCCACCGCCAGGCTCCCCAGTCGTGGCTTGCCCCCGGGGCGCAAGACTTCTGTACGCGCGCATCACCGATTCCTGAATCCATTGCCATCCATAAAGGAGAATGCAAATGAAAAAACGTTTGGCTTTCGGCCTGATGAGTTTGTTGATGATGTGCGGCCTTCCCGCACTTTCGGCCAAGCCCGTCATCATCGACAGCGATGTGCCGGTCGAGGGAGGCTTCCGCCGCGTTACCCTCACCCAAGGTCTTGAGCATCCCTGGAGCATGGTTTGGCTGCCGAATGGCGACCTGCTGATCACCGAACGTCCCGGAAGGTTGCGGCTGGTGCGCGATGGGAGGCTTCTGGCCGATCCGATAGCCGGCCTTCCCGAGGTGTATAGCAGTGGTCAGGGGGGATTGCTCGACCTTTGTCGGCACCCGGGTTTCGCGGACAATGGCCGGCTATTTTTCACCTACGCCCACGGCAGTACCTTCGCCAATCGCACCCGGGTGGCCACGGCCACCCTCAAGGGGATGACCCTGGCCAATTGGCAGGTCATCTTCGAAGTCTCCACGCCCAAAACCGGCGGGCAACATTTTGGCTCGCGTCTGGCCTGGCTGCCGGATGGCACCCTGCTGGTCACCATCGGTGATGGTGGCAACCCGCCGGTGCGGCTGGACGGCGGCTGGATTCGGGAGCAGGCCCAAAACAAGGCCAGTCACCTGGGTAAAATCCTGCGGATCAAGGCCGACGGCACAGCTCCCGAAGACAATCCCTTTGCCGACACCCCCGATGCCGATCCCGCCCTCTGGAGCTACGGGCATCGCAACATCCAGGGCATCGTCTACGATCCCCTGCGCGCCGTCGTCTGGGCCTCCGAACATGGCGCCCTGGGCGGTGACGAGCTCAATCGTGTCCAGGGGGGCCAGAATTTTGGTTGGCCGGCGGTCACCTTTAGCCGCGAATACATGGGAGGGTTCAAGATATCGGAGCACACGAGCCAACCCGGCATGCAGGATCCCCGTGTGGTTTGGATGAGCGCCATCGCCCCCTCAGGGCTTGCCTTGTACACCGGCAAACCATTTCCGGAATGGCATGGCGATCTTTTCGTCGGCGGTCTCATATCCCAGGATATCCGCCGCATCGATCTCGATCCTTCCGGCAAGGTACTCGGCCAATCCGCCCTGCGTATCGGCCAGCGGGTACGGGACGTCCGCCAGGGTCCGGACGGCCTGCTGTATGTCCTCACTGACGAAACGAGCGGCAGTCTTATCCGCCTGGAGCCGGAAAGCGATAAAATGTCACCTTCCGCCCCCTGACTTTGCGCCTGATCCTGAACGGCCAGGGAGGGTGCCATTTGCCTTTGAAGGCCTCCCGACCACCGCCGCACCCAGCGACATCATCCGGAATGAGGGCCAGCCATGAAAATTGTCGAAGTCGGGCCCCGGGACGGTTTGCAAAACGAGACCGCCACTGTGCCCACAGACGCCAAGGTTGCTTTTGTCAATGCTCTTTCCGGGGCCGGTCTCCGTGAAATCGAGGTCAGCGCCTTTGTTTCGCCTGCCAGAGTGCCCCAACTCGGCGATGCGGGGGATGTTTTCCGCCGCATCAGCCGCCATGCGGGGGTGGTTTATTCGGCACTCGTGCCCAATGCGCAGGGGCTTGACCGCGCCATCGCCGCCCGGGTCGACAAGGTTTGCGTTTTTACGGCCGTCAGCGAGACCTTCAACCGCAAAAACGTCAACGCCTCTGTGGACGAGACCCTGGAAGGTTTCCAGCCTCTGATCAAGCGTGCGCGGGGAATGGGGCTGCCGGTACGGGGTTACGTCTCGACGGCTTTTTGGTGCGCTTTCGAGGGTCAGATGGCGCCCGAGGCCGTGCTCAGGGTGGCCCAGAGGCTATTCGACATGGGCGTTGACGAAGTCGCGATTTCCGACACCATCGGGAAAGCCGCCCCGGATGAGGTTGCCCGGCTTCTCGATTGCCTTGGGCCCAAAATTGCGTTCGATCGAATCGCCGTGCACTTTCACGACACCTTCGGTAGGGGTGTGGAAAATGTGTTGACGTCCTGGGCACACGGGATACGGATTTTCGATGCCTGTGTCGGCGGTTTAGGGGGCTGCCCCTTCGCCCCGGGGGCTACGGGCAATGTGGCCACCGAGGCGGTGGTCAAGGCCCTCGTCAGCAAAGGCGCCGCCGTGGGGGTCGATCTCAAGCAACTCATGCAGGCCCGGGGTCTCCTGGACCCATTTTTACGGGCGGAGGGGCGCCCATGGCCCGAGGTCGACGCCCAGGCCTGCGCGAAATGCGAATTCAACACGGGCGAGCAATGTTGCGGCCGCAACAGGGCTCAGGACCCGCGCCCGGCACCAAAATCCGCTTAGTCTTCTTGCGCCATGGGCCTGCGCCGTGACAACCGATCCCCAACGCGCAGCCAAGCGTCCCGGCCGGCTCTCAAGGGCGGGCCCGGTTGAGGCCTACGAAAGCCCCACCGTTGCGTTCGCAGATCGCGCGCATGAGGGTGGCAAAGCGCACGCCGGTGTACCCCCGCGGGTCGGTCAGCACGGTGGGAAAGCCCACGGCATGGATGCGCACCCGGCGCTTGCCGCCGGGCCCCCTCCGGTTGACGCGGTCCACGGCCCGGACGGCGGCCTGCATGTTTTTTCCCGAGTACTCGTCCCCGAAGACATACAGACTGATTTTTATCTTGGGATCGTAAAAGGCCTGGATGGCCCGGGTGATCCCCTCCACCGGGCTGCTGTTGCTGAAAGGCTGCCAAGTGGCCAGGGCCTCGATAATGATTTTGCGGCGCCGGGGCGTGTCGGGAATCCAACGGCCGCGATACTGGGAAAACATATAGTCCCCCATGTCATTCATGATCTGGATGCCCTTGACCTTGGGGTAGACGTTCAGGGTTTCGCGGACCTTCTTCCGCACGCTGCCCCAGGCCCCGCGCTGCATGCTGCCGGAAGTATCGATGATGAAGATGATGTACTCGCTGTCCACCGGGATGCCGCCCACCGAGCTGCTGGGCGGTGGCGGGCGCCTGGCCGACAGGCGCTTCATCTCGGCCGTGAGATCCTGGAGGGTGCGCGCCATGCGCCCCTCGATGATGTTCTGCACCTCGGCATTACTGCGGGAGGCGGCGAATTCCCCCTCCAGGGCCGACAGGTCCCCCTGCAGCCGGGCCAGCTTCTGTCGGGATTCGGTAAGCTGGATCTGCTTTTCCTCGAGCTCCCGTTCCATGACCAGGGATTCACCACGGATGGCGTGCTTTTCCTCCTGCAGGCGCACGATGGCGGCATCGAGGTCGGTGCGGGTCTGCTCGATCACCAGGGGTTCGCCAAATTTGGACAGCACGAAGAGCAGAATGATGGCCCCGAAGGCGCAGCAGATGCAGTCCAGAAAGGATAGACTGAAGACTTCGATTCCGCGTCGTTGTTTGCGCATGCTCAGGGCCAGTCCGGCGAAGGGCAGAAATAGGCCCCCCGGGTGTAGGCGGCCAGCTGCCAGTAAGCACTGGCCGCGACGGGATCCCCTTCCAAAGGGAAAAGGATGACATTCATTGGGATCTTATCCGGCAGCAGCTTGACGGCGTCGTTGAACAGGCTGAGGCGCTTTTCACCGGAGACCTTTTTAAACCAGGGCTTGCCCGTGCCCATGGTGGGCAGTCCGTCCGTCACCAGGAAGACATTTTCCGGGGCCGGCCGCAGCTTGCGCAGGGCCTCGAAAGCGTTGGCCAGACTGGTGCTTTTTTCGGGCACCAGCCGGTATAAGCGATTGATCGCCTCGTTGAGCTGCTGCTGGTCGGTTGTTTTCAACCAGCGCCCTTCGGTTCCCGGGAGCAGAGAGCGGGCCTGCTCGTTAAACACGATGATCTGGTAGCGGCTCTCGGGCGGGAATTGGGCCGTCAGCCAGTCCACCGTGGCCAGGGCTTTGCGCCACTTGGGCGCCTTGCGCTTCTGGGCTTCGGAAAGGTTCCGGCGGCGCACGATCCCCACGATGGTATTGTCCAGCATACTGGCGGAAGCGTCCAGCAGGATCAGAATATGGCCCCCGCCGACGGACAAATCGGTGAGATACTGTCGGTTGCCCTCGCCGGCAAATGCGCGGACCTTGGATCCGTAGTCGTCTTCCTCTTGACTGGCGCCTGCCTTGAGTCGCTTGACGCCCTCTTCCAGCGAGCGCACGTCGGTCTTGAGTTGGTTGGCGCTTTCCTTTTGCGCCAGGGTTTTTTCCTGGTAGTGGGCGATTTCGATCTGACGCTTTTCGATCACCGGCACGATCTGGCGGGTGGATCCCTGAATGCGCGCAATGTCCTGG
This sequence comes from Desulfobacterales bacterium, assembly GCA_050124295.1. Classification (GTDB taxonomy): domain Bacteria; phylum Desulfobacterota; class Desulfobacteria; order Desulfobacterales; family UBA5852; genus JABZFP01. The sequence continues at coordinate 10,969 of JASFFM010000049.1, forward strand.
GTGGTTGTTTCCAGGCTGTTGCGCAGGTCCGCCATGCGCTTGCGGCCCTCGAGGACGTCGCGCTCCAGCCGATCGACCTCGCTTTTCAGATCCTGGGTGATCTCGTCGCGGCGCACCGCAGAGCGGGCGTTGACGATGATGAACAGGAGAATAATAGCCCCCAGACCGCAGCAGATGCAGTCGATGAAAGACATGCTGAAGATATTAAGCGAGCGGCGTTTCATCGTGCTCCAGGCAGGCGATGACCTGCAGTTGCTCTCCCGGGGCTCCCACCCGGATCGTTTGTCCCAAGGTCAGCGGGGCTTGCCCGTTGACCCGCACGCCGTCCACGAAGGTACCGTAGGTGCTGGTGTCGGTAAGGATCGGACGACCCTCCCGGCAAACCACGCTGCAATGACGGCGGGAGACCCCCGCGGTATGGCCACGGATCAGGATACCGTGGCTTGCGGAGGGAATTTGACGGCCGATCACCAGGGGGCGGTCGGTTATGGGGTAGCCCCGATTGCGGTAAAGGAGATGGGTTGCCGCCAGGTTTTCCTCGGCGGGGCTCGCGGCCTTGGTTTCGCTGTCCGGATCGGGTCGATGTTTGGCACCCGGTTTGTGCTTGAGAAAGGGCACTCCCTGGCCGCCCTCCCGGCGGGGAAAATCGTCGCCAAAGGCCAGAACACCCTTTGCGGCGGCGCCTTCCGCGAGGGCCTGGGGGCGGATGCCGACAGCCCCCTCCAGGCGTCGACAAAACCCGGGCAGGCCGGCGGCACGGTGACCGACCAGGATCGTCCCCGGGGCCTGGGGTAGAACGTCCTCCCCCAGCGCGTTGAACTGGCGATGGACGGCATCCATCAATGGTATGAGGGCCTGTTCCAGCTGGCCGCGGGCCAGGCGAATGCGGTGGGTGGTCGAGGGCGTGGCCATTTCGACCGCCGTGTCTTCGGCCGCATTCAGGGCCGCCAGCAGATCCGGCAGTTGATCATAGAGGGTCTGCTCGGCATCGGCGTCATGAAAGGGATCGTAGCGCGTGTGGCGCACGAATTCGTCCGCGATGACCTGCATCCAGGCGGCCTGCAGGCGCTCCAGGCCCATCCCGTCGACAGCGGCAGAGCCCAGCACCGTCGGCGCCCGGCGGTTGTCCAGCACGGACAGGACGCAGCGGTGCCGGTAGAGTTCGAGGTGCAGCAGCATTTCGGCGGGGGCGCTTTTTGGCAGGGCGCACAGGGGCAGCGCAACGAAGCCGCGCACCGGGATGGACAGTGCGGTCATGATCCCGGCCAACAATTCCAGTTGCGGCCCGCTGTAGCTGTTCGGCACGGCCACCAGGACCTCCTGGTGGGCCGGGGCGAGATGGTTCCAGATGGCGGACAGATGGGCATGCGCCAAATCGGCATGGGTCCAGCCGGCGAAGGCCGGATCCTGCAGAGGGTCGCTGGCCAGCTGATCCCAGAAATGCCGGTTGGTTTGGCGCGGCACCCTCCGGCAACATCGCTCGGCGGCGATCCCCGCCTGGAGGCCTCCCGCATCGATCACGGCCACGCCGGGGCTGGCTAAAGACCCCGCTTCGGGTTCCAGGAGAGCCCCGTCGCTTCCGGCCGCCATGAGGCCCGCATCGTTCAGTTCCAGTCCAATCATGGTCATCCTTGCTCCTGTCGGCGGGTGTGCAGGCGGCGGGTGAGTTTTTCTTCGCAGTAGGCCTCCGTGTCCAGGACATAACGCTCTTGCAGCAGCTGCAGCTGGTGCAGCAGAAACATGAGCACGATGCTGATGAGCAGGGCGATCAGGGTCGAGTTAAAAGCCACTCCCAGACTGCTCGTGACTTCAAAGATGTCGCCCTCCACCGCCTTGTAGGCATGCCCCAGGGCCTGGCCGATCCCGCGCACGGTGCCGATGAAGCCCACCGAGGGGATGGCCCAGGCTATATAGCGGATCATGGCCAGCTCGGCGTCCAGGCGCTCGCCTTCGGCCTCGCAGGAGGTGCGCATGGCATGGGCCACATCCTGGATGTTACGGGTGGATCCAAAGCGGTGCAGGGCCGCCAGGAGCGTGCGGGGCAGAAGCGATTCCTGCTGGAAGGGTGGCAGGGCCTGGATGCGCCGCGAAAATTCAAGGGTGTCCTCCGGTAGAATGCGGACCCCTTCGGCCAGGGGAATCAAATCCAGATTGAGCAGGCCCCGGTGACGAAGGGTGATATAGGCCTTGTAGCCCATAATGGACAGGGCCCAGAACATCAAAATGAAACAGGCTTCCTGCTCGTAGTCCTTGATCATGACGAACAGGGAGCGATCGCCGGAAGGGGTTTCCTCGGATGCCAGGGCGACCGCCTGGGCCTCCAGAAAGGCATTCGCATTGGGCCGTACAATGGCCACGTAGACCGCATGCACCATGATCACGATGATGATCAGGGCGAAGATCTGGTAGATGAATTCGAGGGATACGGGGAGCTGTTGTTTCATGGATGTTTTCCCAATCGTGAAGCCGTTACGCCAAATACCCGATTCTTCCTTACGCGCATCCAGCATCGTTGCAGTCTAGAATCCGTAGGCCACGCGCCCCAAAATTCGCCAACCGTGTCGCGAACATTTTTGGAAACCGCTCTCGATTTCGATCTGGACCACACTTGATAGCCAATCATCCGTAAAAAAAATCTCGATGTGAGGTGTCTATCCAAAATGGTATCCCGCGCTCTCCTCAGATATCCGCCGGGAAATCGACGGCTTTGTCGACCCGGATCTCTTCGGACGGGGAAAATGGTTTTAGTTCGTCTTTCTGGCGGCGGTAGGCGCCGCTGCGGTCCGGGTCCGGTTTGGCTTCCCCCCCCGGGGCCGGTTCCGGCGGTGATTGGGCGCCGGATTCCGCTTCCTGGGTTTTTGATTCAGCCCCCGCTGGCGGGGGCTCCGTCGACTGGGCCTGCAGGGCCGGGGAAGGTCCGCCCAGCAGGGCGACCCCAAGCAAAACAAGGCCCAGGCCGGCGAGCCCGAAGGTTGGTTTGCTGCTCATGGCGCGGTCTCCTTGGGGCCGACATAGCGGCAGACCCGGAAGCCCAAATCGATGCGGGCTTCGTCCTGGTAATCCCGGAAGGCGGCTCTCAGATTGCGGATGGAGGCGTGCTTCCAGCTACTTCCCTTGATCACGTGGTGCTGGCCGACGGCCGGTCCAACGGGATCCGTATCCACCTGCCCGGGCCGGTAGGGATAGATCGTGTAGTGGTCATGGCACCATTCGGCCACATTGCCGCCCAGGTCGAACAGTCCCTCCGGATTGGGCGGGAAGGCGCCCACCGGCGCCGCCGCGGGATGGGAATCGGCATAGTTTTCGAGCACCAGATTCAGAATCTTGGTCGCGCTGGCATCGGCGATGTTGACGCTCTGGGCCGGCGGGGGGTAGCCCTGTCCCCAGGGATATTTCCAGGATCGTGCCGAGGGGCCGGTTCGGGCGCAATACTCCCATTCGGCCTCGGTCGGCAGCCGGTAGCCATTGCCGATGGGGTTGGTGGCGCGCAACCCTCCGGCCCCTTCCACGTAGACCGGCGCGAAACCCTCCTTGCGGCTGAGCCAGTTGCAAAAGCGGGCAGCCTGCTGCCAGGTCACCTGAACCACCGGACGGTCGTCCTGATTGAGATCGTATCCTTTGAAGGTGCCGGAATCATGGCCGGGCTCGAAGCCCCGGAATTCGCGGTTGGTCACTTCCTTGAGTCCCATGTAGACCGGACGGGTCAGGCGGATGACCCGCAGGGTCTCGTTGGCGCGACGGCCCTGCTCCCGTCGGGAAGCGCCCATTTGAAACTGGCCCGGATCGATGCGCTTCAGGCGATAACCGTTGGCGGCTTTGATCACCCCGGGCGTCTCGGTGGCATTGGTGCGCTTGAGGGCGACCCGCAGCTCGATCGGAAAGCCCGGCCGGGGTGTGACCTGGCGGGTCTGGGGGACATGCCCTTGTTTACGGATTTCAATGCGGTGGGGCACCGCCAGCAGGGTCAGTTTTTCCGGTACCGGACCGCGGGCCTGTCCATCGACGTACAGGGTTGCGCCGTCCGGTGCACCCCGCAGATAGACGATCCCCCGGCGGGGGGTCAAGGGTACCTGGATGGCGGTCTGTTCGCCGGAGGTGAGGGTGACTTCCCGGGAAGCGCTAACATAGCCGGGCTTGGAAAGCTGCACGACCAGGGGACGATCCGGCGGCAGCTCGATCTCCAGGGGCGTTTGGCCCTGGTACTGGGCGGCGACCATGACATTGGCCCCTGCAGGCTGCGAGGTGATCGCCAGGCGGCCGTCCAGGGGAACCAACATGGCGGTCTCGAGGGTCACCGGCGGTCCGGCTTTAATCTGCACCGTCCGCACCCAGGGCTTGAAGCCTGCCCGGCGCAGTTCCAGGCGGCGGGCGCCGGCGCCCATCGGCAGGGTGGCCGGTGTGACCCCCCGGCGGGTGCCGTCCAGGCTGATTTCCGCTTCACGGGGGGCCGAATCCACCGTGACCTCGGCGAAGTCGGGCGTCAGGCCAAAGGCCAGGGTTTGCTTACGCCCCAAGCCCTCGACCGTGATGGTGGTTTCCAGGGTGCGGTAAAGCGGCGTCTCGATTCGCAGGGTATGGGATCCGGCAGCCACCTCCAAGGCCTGCAGGGGGGATTCGCCCACGGCCTGTTCATTGATCAGGATTTGCGCGTTGGTGACGGGGGCCTCCGGTTGATCGGCGACATGGGTGCTGATATCCAAACGGCCGGGCAGTTTTTGCATCGTCAGATTGAGGGTCTGACGGTCCTGCTGGGCCACCGTGATGGTGGTTTCAAGGGGGACATAGCCCTCCTTGAGGGCGGTCAGTTGATAGGTGCCGGGACGCAGCAGGTAGTAGTCCAGGATGCGCGGGGTCAGCAAGGCCCCCCGCACGGTGACTTTCTCGGGTTCCGGCTGGATTTCGAGCCGCAGCTGGCGGGCCGTAAAAACGAACCACACGG
>JASFFM010000050.1:0-15794 GCA_050124295.1 Desulfobacterales bacterium
GGAGTTGGGGTGCGCGGCCTCAGCGCGCTTCGGCCATCGGAAAATCCGTATAGCCTTTGGCACCGGTCGGACTGTACCAGTCCGCCATGTCCGCCTCTGGATTGAGGGGCCAGTCGTTGGTCAACCGGGCCACCAGATCCGGATTGCTGATGAAGGGGCGCCCGAAGGCGATCAGGTCGGCCTGGCCCCGGGCGATGGCCTCCCCGGCCGTTTCCCGATCGTATCCGCAGTTGCCCATCAGGGGACCGCGGAACACCTTGCGAAACTCCGCCAGGGTCATGGGCCTGCCCAGTTCATGGAAACCAAAGGCCAGGCCGTCCATCACGTGCAGGTAGGCCAGTCCGAAGGCGTCGAGTTGTTTTGCCACGTAAGTAAACTGCTCCCGATAATCGGGTGAGCCCATGTCATTGAAGTCGCCGTTAGGGGAGAGCCGCACGCCCACCCGGCGAGCCGGCCAGACGCTCGTGACGGCGCGCACGACCTCATCCAGCAATCGGTAGCGTTTTTCGACGCTGCCACCGTAGCGGTCGGTCCGATGGTTGGTCCGGGACTGGAGGAAGGTATCCAGTAGGTAGCCGTTGGCGGAATGGATTTCAAGGCCGTCAAAGCCGGCGGCCTGGGCTCTCAGCGCCGCGCGACGATAGTCCTCGACGATGGCGGGGATCTCTTCGGTCTCCAGCGCCCTCGGGGTTTCATGGGGTTTTTTGCCCTGCGGCGTATGCATGTCGTCACCGTTGATCTTAATGGCGGAAGGCGCCACCGCTGGTGCGCCGTCATGAAAATCGCTGTGGGACGCCCGGCCGCAATGCCATAGCTGCAAGAAGATCCGGCCGCCCTGGGCATGAACCGCCTCGACCACCTTCACCCAGCCGTCACCCATGGCATCGCTATAGATCCCCGGCGATTGTACCCAGCCGTTGGCCTGCTCGGAAATGGTCGTGGCCTCGGTGATGATCAGACCGGCGGAAGCCCGCTGGGCGTAATATTCGGCCATCAGGGCGTTGGCAATCCTTGCTTCCCCCGCCCGGGCGCGGGTCATGGGGGCCATCACCACGCGATTGCGCAGTTCAAGATCCTTCAAGTTGTACCTATCAAAGAGTTTGGCAGATTGGTCATTCATGCTTAAAGCTCCTGATTCCATTTAAATAACACATCTTGTTGGACGCCAACTCTATACACTAACGATGGATCCTTCAGGGGCAACCCCTGCCCCTTCGATGGCATTGATCGCAGGCTGTTTTCCGCTATCCCGCCGCCCCTTCCCGTCAACCATAGCGCGGCGGTCCTCGTCGTTATTTGTTTTCATAAGCGATTTGGGAATGGCCTGTCTGCCTTGGCCGCAGCTTCGCTCCCATCCCCGTGGCGTGCCGATTTGAAACTTGATTCAGGCCCATCGGCTTCGAGCGCCTGTCGTACAAGCGCACCTTGCGGCCATTACAGATCCTGTGGCAGGAACAGATGACGGACCGCGCAACCCAACTCGATGTCTTGCCGGAATGTCCAGTGTAAACCTTTTAGGCTGGGTTCGCAGCAATCGAAAACGAAAGGCGGTATCCTCGGCACCTGCGGTTGTAGGCTCCTAGGCCGGGTTTCGCCCATTGTCGTCCACCGCCACTATTCGCGATTTGCATCGATTAGAGCGAACTCGTCAGGGATGCACGTGCGATGCGAGACCAAGCCCTTATCGTGAACCGTCCATGGGTGCCCCCCATGCCTTCCCCAAAGCATCCCCTTGCCGAGAATCCCCCGTATCCGGGACCATCCAAGATTGACAGACGGACCTAAAGTGCCAATATCTTACCCTTATTGTGTCATCAGATAAACCCGGAAGGATATCGACAGATTGGGCCCATTTTCCCCTTGGATGGCATCCTCGGACAAACCGATAACGCGCTACAATGTGGCTATCACGGAGCAGAATGCTCAACATAGGGCATCGTTTTCGCCGGGTCGTTGACCCTTCGGGTGCGCCGAGGGCATTTACCCCGCATCGCCGCGTTTAGGCGGTCAATGGCGACCGGCGCACCCTTTCGGTCTTGACGATAGCCTCTTCCACCTTTAACAACGGCAGGGGAAAAGAAGCCCATCCATCTACCCAAAGGACAGCCCTATGGCGCTTATTCGTATCCTATTTTTACCATTGGTGTTTTTGGTTACACCCACCCTGGCCGCTCCCAATCCAGCCGACGAGGCGGCCTTGTCCGACCAGGCAGCCTTGCGCCGGCAGGTCGAGGCAATCAAAAACGCCCCCCGGGGGCCGTTTTCCCGTATCCGCTGGTTCTGTAACGACGGAACGATTCTGCCCCCCAAGGCCTATGCCTGCAAGGATCACGGCGGTGGCGTGCAGCACGGGCAATGGACCGATGCGGTCAAAGGGATGCGCGCTGACGGCTACCTCATCGCCAATGTCCTGGCGGGTCTCGATGCAGCTCCGATTGTCAGCGCGCCCGGCTATTCCGACCATCTCAATCAGATTCTGATCGAAAAATTTCTGATGGCCGTAGATGACGGGTGGATCTTCCGCCAAGCGCGCTACTATCGCGGAGCCCTGCAGACAGAGGATGAAACGGCCGGAGCCCGCAACCTCCTTCTGGACATGGCCGATCAAGAGGCGTGGATCAATCGCGGCTTTGTGCCTTTAAGGGTGGGCGCCAACCTGCTCTCTCACGGCGTTGAAACCGGCAACGTGTCGGAGATACGGCAGCTTTCGCTGGCCCTCTCCGAGCAAGACCCGGGGTTTATGTCCATCCGGGTGAAAATTCACAACTACCCGCAGCAAGGCGATGCCCAACTGGTCCGGGACTACGCCGCGAACATCAAAGATGCGAACCGCAAAGCGGAATATGATCGCCTGGCGGCCACGATCGAAGAAGTCTATGCGGCCGAGTCGCTGGGCAATGTGCTCAAGCAACTGCAGGCCGAATTGCCTGGCGATTCTGCGCTGGCCCGATCCGCCGCATCCGCCCTGCAAACCTTGTCGAAAAGTCAGGATCCGGCGGTCAGGTTCGCTGTCACCGCCAAATTGATGGCCGAACTGCGACGTCAGCTGCCCCACATCAAGGGTGCCGAGAAAAGATTGGTTGCCATTGACGCCGGCCTGGCCGTGGAGGTGGCCCATTTTACGGCGGCCACCGCGCTCAATAAACGTCTCCCGAGCGCCACACGCAGGGAATGCCTCAACTGGCTGCAGGAGAGCGTCCAGGCCCTCTACGGATCAGGTCTCATTTCGGAAATCCAGTCTGGGGACCTGCAGACGGCGCTTGCCTCCCTCAAGGGGGACCGAGTCCAACTCAGGCGCTACAAGGCGGTTCTGGATTATCTGGCCCGGGTGCCGGGCTGGGGAAGCCAGTGGATGCGGTTTCACTTTTTCGAGAGCGAACAGAAACTGACAACCATCGAACCCCTGGCGATGCGCTTTACCCAGGACCTGCTGCGGGGCAGCCCGCTGTTCTTTTATTCCGGCGTGTTGAACCAGCTTCTGCGGGATGCCAACCAGATGGTCGGCCTTCCCCACGAGCTGTTCGGCCAAGCGGTTGGCGGCGGCCTGCGCAGCCTGAACCCCGGTCTGGCGCGCGGCATCTTGAAGGTCGGCGCCCAGGGTCATGCTCAAAACCTGAGCCAGGATGGGATTTACCTGTTGCCCGAAACCGTGGCCGAGCTGCCACCGGTGGCCGGCATTCTTACCGCGGGGGAAGGCAATCCCCTGTCACACGTGCAGCTTCTGGCCCGCAACCTGGGCATTCCCAACGTGGCCGTGGATCAGGATTTGATACCGACGCTCACGGCCCACAAGGACCGCAAGGTTATCCTGGCGGCCAGCCCGGCCGGGGCGGTTCAGCTTTTCCTGGATGAGGGACAGCTGGATGACATGTTTTCCCGGCAGGACGCTCCCACAACCCTGATTCGTCCGGACTTGAAAAAGCTCGATCTCCAGATGCGGGAGCTGGTCCCCTTGAACCAGCTGTGGGCTTCGGATTCCGGTCGCATTGTGGGGCCCAAAGCCGCCAAGCTGGGTGAACTGCAGCAAATCTACCCCGGCGCCGTGGCGCAGGGGCTGGCAATCCCTTTCGGTGTGTTTCGCAGCCTGCTGGACCAGCCCCGGGGGGGCGGTCCGCAAACGATGTTCGATTGGATCGTCAGCGAATATGACCGGCTGCAGCAGATGCCGGCCGGTTCCGGCCAGCGGGAGCAGGCCACGGAAGCCTTTCGCCGTGAACTCGAACAGTGGATTCTCAATGCCGATCCGGGCGATGCGTTTCGTGAACAACTGCGTACCGCCATGGCGCAGGTTTTCGGCCAGGAGGGGACCTATGGTGTTTTTGTCCGCAGTGACACCAACGTGGAAGACCTGCCGGGATTCACCGGGGCCGGATTGAACCTCACTGTCGCCAATGTCGTGGGCCATGACGCCGTGCTCAAAGCCATCTCCCGGGTTTGGGCCTCACCGTTTACCCGGCGGGCCTTTGCCTGGCGCCAGGCGCACATGGAAGAGCCCGAGCATGTTTACGCCTCGATTCTGCTCCTTCAAAGCGTCCCGGCTGAAAAGTCCGGCGTCATGGTCACCCGGGACATCGATACCGGTGAAAGGGGCTGGCTCTCGGTGGTGGTAAACGAGGGCGTGGGGGGCGGTGTGGACGGACAGGCCGCCGAGTCGCTGCGCATCAACACCCAGACCGGAGAGGTCAGGCGTCTGGCCCAGGCCACCGCCACCTGGCGCAAGGTGGTTGCACCGGGCGGTGGGGTCACCCGCGAGCTGGTATCCGGTGCCCCCGAGGTTTTGACCCGCAACGAAATCGATCAGCTCATCACGTTTGCCGAGGGCCTGCCCCAACGGTTTCCGGCCATTGTCGACGCCGCGGGCAATCCGGCGCCGGCCGATATTGAATTCGGCTTTCTCGAGCAAAAGCTCAGGCTCTTTCAGATTCGGCCCTTCCTGGAAAGTGCCCAGGCGCGTCAGAATGATTACCTGACCGGGCTGGATCGGGGCATGGCCGAACATCGTGACACGATCGTCAACTTGGATGCACGACCCATGTAAGGAGACCCCCCATGCGACCATGGTATTATCTTGTGGCGGTACTTTTCATCCTGGCCGTTGGCCCACCAAGCGGCTTCGCCTATCCCCTGGACGGTTACGAATCCACGGGTATTCGCCGCATCGAAGCGGCCCGGCTATCGGTGCTGGGCCAATTACCGGGCCGCGCACAGCCCCCAGGGGCGCGGCTGCCCATTGACCTGGTTGATCTGCGCCTGCTCGACAACCCTTCTTTTGAGCTACCCGCGCCCGATCCCGCGTTTACCGCCCAGCTCGCGGCCCTGCTGGGCCGCCAGGCCGACAAATACGGACTGGCGGTGCTGGATCTCTCCGACATCAATCATCCCCGCCTGGCGCTGCACCGCGCCGATCACAAACAAAACGTGGGCAGCGTCGGTAAAATCCTCGCTGCCGTGGGTGTCTTCCAGGCCCTGGCGGATACCTACCCGGACGATGTGGAGGCCCGCCGAAGAATTCTGCGGGACACGATCATCACGGCGGACGCTTTCATCGAAAAGGATCACCATGAGGTGCGTATCTGGAACCTTGAAACCGGCCAGCTGAGCCACCGGCCGTTGCGCCTGGAGGACCAGGGCAATTTTTATGAGTGGTTGGACTGGATGCTTTCCGCCAGTTCCAATGCCGCCGCCTCCACCATCATGCAGCACGCCATGCTGATTCGTCACTTTGCCAAGGATTATCCGGTATCCGCGGAGGTGACCCGCCTTTTTTTCAAGGACACGCCCAAAGCGGAACTCAGCCGCCTCTATTCCGAAACCTTCATCGAACCCCTCGAGCGCAATGGCCTGGATGTCGCAAGCCTGCGCCAGGGGAGTTTTTTTACCCGCTACGGCAAACGGCAGGTGCCGGGAACCACCAGTTACGGCACGGCCCTTGAGCTCATGCGCTTCGTCGTGCGCATGGAGCAGGGTCGTCTGGTGGATGAATTTTCCAGCCGGGAGATCAAAAGACTGTTGTATATGACCGAGCGTCGCATTCGGTACGCCTCGGCGCCCATCCTGAAGGACTCGGCCGTCTATTTTAAATCCGGGTCGCTTTACAGCTGCAAAACCGAGCCGGGGTTCGTGTGCAAGAAATACCATGGGAATGTCAGGAACTACATGAATTCGGTGGCCGTGGTGGAAACACCGGCCGGCGTAAGCCGACTTTTTTACATCACGACCTTGATTTCGAATGTTCTCTACAAGAATTCGGCGGTGGCGCATCAGACCCTGGGCACCCGCATCCATAAACTGGTGGACGCGGCCCACCCTCCCCAACCGGCCCCGCCGGGCCAGCTGCCGGCAGACATCGCCTTTGGCCGCAATCTGATTGGATTTGGGGCGGAGCAGGAGAAGCGCCTGCAGGTTGCCGAAGCGCAGTCCCTTCTGGCAGAGCTGGGATATGAGGTGGGCAAGATCGACGGGAAAATGGGCGCCGTCACCGCCGCCGCCATCAGGGCATTCCAGAAGGATCAGCAGCTCGAGGCGGACGGCCAATTTTCGGCGCCCCTGCTGGAGAAACTGCGCGCGGTCAAGGCGGGGAGGCGTCCTTAGGCTGCTTTACAATCAAGTCGTGCAAAGGGACAATGAGTTTTTCCAGCCACTGGCCGCCTCGCCGATCTTCCGCCAGCGCGGCGACGATGTATTTTTGATCGCCGTACTCAATCATGGCGCTGTCGGCATGCCAGGTGTGCCAAGTGCCTGACTTGCGGTAGAGCTTGGCGCCGGGGCGGCGTTTCATCCCCCGCACGAATTTGTGCTCGATCCCCGGGTCGGCAAGAATAGTTTTCATTTCCTGCGAAAGCTTGGGCGACACCAGTTGCTGGGTTTCAAGCAAATAGTAAAAACGGGCCGCCTGCAGGGCTGTGGCCCCGTGGGACAGGTTGTTCAGGGGGTCCCGTTTCCAGGCCTTGGCGCGACCATATTCTTTGCCGCACCACAGACCACCGTTTTTTTCAGGGTCGTAGAGCTGACAATCCGGTGTCTGCAGGATCTCCGCAATGCGCTCCGGCCCCACGCGACGCATCATCTCGGAGGCCGCTGTATTGGAGGAGTGCCGGATCATGTCGGTCAGGGTTTGCCGGGTTTTGGGATCCAGAGTCATTTTCCCCGCCTCAATCTCTTTAAAAACCCCCAACAAAATCGCAAGCTTGGGAAGACTTGCGGCGTAGACCATCTGGTTGCCGTTAATGGCGGCGACCCTGGGGTGTTTCAAATTCGTGATGTCGACCAGGGCCACGCTGAAAGTCTTGCGGTTTGCGGCGCCGTCCAGCCCAAGATCCACGAGGACCCGTTCCAGGCCGTTTTGCAGCTTGGGGTCAAAACAGTCACGTAAAACAGGATAGACGTCCAATGCTCCGACCACCGGCATATGGACCAGTGCCGCTGTAGCCAGAACGAAGGCCAGCAGAAAGGGCCCCAACCGCCCGGTCGGCGACGTTTCGCTCCTGCGCGAATAGGCCTGTTTTTTGAGGAGATGCGAGGTGTTCATAATTCCCGATAATGGGCTTGCAAAGGCAGATTGTCAACGGGTCCCAGGATCCCGGTTCTCCATGCGGTCGATACGGACGTCTTGCTGACGCCCCCTGCCCTCAGTGTGATCGGCTGCTCAGACGCTTGTGTTCCTGAATCACGATGATCGCACCCGCGATCCAAACCATCACCAGCAGGAGGTTGAAGGCAAAAAACAGGTTTGTACTCAGATTCAGAAATTGAACGCCAACGAGGACGGTAAGGGCCGCCAAACCATCACCACAGCGAACAAAAAGGGTATCAATGGCCGGCTTGGCTTTGAATTTCATCTCGGCAGAGGTCGGTAACCATAAGACATTGCGTGCGGTATTGTTAACGGAGTAGTCGGTTGCGTTCTCGGCAATTTTCATCCATTTGACAATGATCAGCACGGGGATAAACGCCATGGTTGCGTAGGACAGCAAGGCCACCACAGGCAGAAAGAGCAGCAGGGTCGCGAACCCACCGTACTTGAGCAGCCGCGAGACCACCAGGGCTTGTAAAAGAAGGGTGAACACATTGGTCCAGAAGAAGAAATCGCCATAGAAGGCCGTTGTCATATCGCGGGTATACTCGAGCAATGAATAGCTATCGGTGATGACCTGCAGGGCAACATTGCGTTCGATAGACTCCTGCACAACGCGAAAAAGTAGATTTTCGCCGTTGGTATTGACCCAGCTAAAAAACAGCGTGATGAAGGCCACGGCCAACAAAAAACGGTTGGTCAATACGAGACGCAGGGCACTTCGGCCCGCCCCGGGCGCCACCTTGGGAACACAGGCTTCCATTGGTTCACATCCTTTGCCGGTCGGTCCGTGGGCGTCTGCCAGGCGGGTGAGGATAATCGATGCGGTGAGCGGGATAATGGCAACCAGCAGCAGCGATTTCGCTCCGATGAGCTCGGAATGAACGATTATCTTGTCGAACCAGGCGCCAAAAGCGGCACCCGACGTGGCGCCCACGGCGATCATGGGCATGAGTCGGCGCCCCTGCTCATCGGAGTAAAGATCGGCGGTAAAGGCCCAAAACTGGGCCACCACGAAAACACCGAACATACCGACCCACAAATAGAATGCGATTCCGGTGCCCGGCAAATATTCGATGAAGAAATTCGGCTGAAGAAACCAAAAAACTATCAGGTTCGATATGCAAAACAGGGTACTGCGAATGATCAGTTTCTGGCGCGGCAAACGTTCCGAAAAATGGGCATATAACCCCGTAATGAAGAGCAGAATGATGCTCTGCCCAAAGCTCGAATAGGCTTTAACCTCCATTTTGGAAAGGCCTTGGATGTCGGATACCGCAATCCAACCCTCCCTTAGCGGTTTCACCAGATAATAGGCGCAAAGGATGAAGAAAACGTTGGCGAACATGAGCAGCGCCGTTTTCCCCTCCCCCGGCCGTATTTCGGTGAAGATACGAAGTGTCCTTTCCAGCCGGGTGAGTCTTGGAGTCGATGCCATGGCGGCGATCCGTCATCATTGAGGTTTATGCCGTTGGGCAATGATCTGGCCCGCAAGCAAGCACAAATGGCTAAATTAATCGGCTATCTGGAGACTGTCAAATCCGGGTCACAATCGACCAAGGCGCGAATCGATTGATCATGATTGAAAACAAAGCCTGTACCTCACAACCGATAAACATCCTTGTCGACCATCGTCAGCAGTATTTCAAATATGTTTTTATAAATGCGTGGATTCAATTCCAGAATTTCACTGAACCCATCGCGCGATATTTTTATCATCCGGCAATCGTCGATACATTTCATGGCGTATCGTCGCACCGATTTCTGAATAATGAAGCCATAGCCGATGCTTATCGGCGCTTCAAGAAGATCAACGCGTGTTTGCGCTTCGTCTAACAGCTCGGCTTTACCTTCTATGATCTGGTAGAGCGCGTTGGCCGGATCTCCAATTTGGAAGACATAGGCATGCTTGGGAAAGTCCACAATCTCCATAAATTCGGCAAACATCGTGAGTTCCATCATGGAGAGTCCCTTGAGCATGGGCGAATCCTTAACCAAGTGCGCTCGCTCCAGTAAAGGCATCATTGCTTCGACCTCCCTAAAAAATGTTTCAAACCGCCCTCGCGTCGACAGAGGATGATCCCAAACCGCCGCCAACTTCAACCAGTAGTCCTGCCCCTGGAATATCTTCCGATAAACATCCTTGACGTCTTTGGAGGTATTCGCGGGCAACTCCGTCCCATAAAAAAGCCCATCATCAAAACGAATCGCGTCCAGAAGCCGCAGAATGCCGATATTTTCCTGCTGCATGATGACTTCGAGGTATTCAATGGATTTGGCCCTTGTGTGATCGAGCGTGTCATCTTTGTGAGAAAACCATTTGATACGGAAAAAAGTATCCATGACCTTCAATTGCGGGTTGAGTAGATCCAGTATCTGGAAGATCATCCATATTTGGGTTTCGATGTTGCGGGCCAATTCCAAAAGCACCAGGCTGTTGGGCCTGGTTAACGCAATGACCTGGTAGTCTGTACAAAGATCGCGGCATTTGTGGATTTCCTCAGGGAGCCTCTCGACCAATTCATCGAAGTTGAAGTCCTGATCAGCCTTGCGCATGCGGTTGATGCACAGCAGCGCCTCCCTTTTGACATGTGGATTGGGAAAGCGAAATAGTGTATCCACCAAGAAGTCGACGGTGTCTTGTGAAGGAAGAAGCCGCAGGGTTCGCAGGCATTTCTCGAGATCGAGATAGGATTTAGAACGCGTCATAAAAATCAGCATGTCAAATATGACATCAAAGGCCCTGCCTTCAAATCGTGCCAGGTATTGATTCAAAGCGGCATAGTCACGAATGTTTTCGAACCCCACCGCTTCGAGATAGACCTGAAAAAGATCGATGTCTTCCATTTTTGAAAGGGCATCAAGTATTTGGGCAAACCACGGATGGCCGTGCTTGTTGAAATGTCCCTGCAGCGCGCCTTTCAATGCGGCCAGCTTCAGTTCGCCGACCAGCCAGATACCCGTCAAAACCTCTTCGTCATCTTCAGAGTTCAAAAGCCGTAAAACGTAGCTTTCGGCGGTTTCTTTCAGAGCATCGGAACCCCACCGGTGAACGATGGTCAGGTTATATCTCAACAAATCGAGGGGCTCTTCCAAGTTTAGGTACCGGGCAACGTCTGAGCGCTTGGACGGTCCAAAAGTCGCGATGGCCCGCAAGCAAGCTTGCTTGACCCGTGGTTCTTCTTCTGCTCGGCCTCGTTTTTCCAGGTCAGGGACCAAGTGCGTGGCCTTGAGCTGATGGATGAGAGCAACGGTTTTCAGGCGCACATCCCCGTTTTTGTGCGCAAGCATTTCTCTCAGGGCGTTATCGAGATCGGGCGTATAGTTGTTTCCAATCAAATTCAACAGGTAGAGATAGTTGAACTTATTGTCGTGATACGCACGTATCATTTTGTACTCGTCTAGAATGAGATTCGTCTTGTAGTTAATTAGCGAACCACGGGCATCTTCTATCCTGCTTCTGCGCTGAATGCCTTTTCTTAATGACAGGGCATATCTTTTCGGGATCCGATATATGACCGGTAGCAGGGCCATCAAGGATAGGATGATCAAAATGGTATAAATTTGGATCGGGTTGTTAAGTTCGGGAATCATCAAAAAGACGGCGCAGATACCGATGATGAAAACAGGTTTAAAGAAAAGTTTGGAATACAGGCGGATGGCGTTGGAGAGGTTCTCCGGGATTGAAAACATCAGCAACTGGTAGGAGGAATCGAAGATGACCCTCCGCAGCAGGTCGTTGATCGCACAGGCGGAAACAATTCCCCACCAGATCAGCGTTTGGGATCCCGCGGGCCTGAGAGCATATACGCCGATGATGAACAGCAGATTGGGAATCAACAAGAGTGGATAGGCGTAAAGAACCTTGCCTCGCAACCACAGCCTGGCGAAATAGGAAACAAACAGCAATTGTAGCAAAACCTGAATAACGCTCACGCTGGCCTTGTAACGACCGATAAAGGTGGTTTTCGGGTCGGCCGCCGTGCGACTTTCCGGGGACGATCCGGCGGTGAGAACTCCCCCCGCGACGGGCGCCTCGCCGGCGGATGAAACCAAGGCCGGAAAATGCGCATTGATCTGTACATCCAAAAGCACCTTGAACATGAGGTTGAAAATTCCGATGATGATGACGATCTGCACAATGGATCGAATGATTTTATATGTTTTCTGAGATGATAGAAGGGTCTTCAGGCCTAACTTGGTGGCCGATACGCTGAGGTCGATACGGTAACGGTATCCATGGAAAATGTAGGCGATGATCACGTAACTAGCGGCAGAAAATGCCGCGGCCATCAACAGAAAGGGTAGCTGATTGTCACCCGACACCTGTGCAATGATCAGGTAACCCGATGTTAGGGCTCCGACACTTCCGGACACAAGGAAAAGGAACTGATAGCGTTTCGATTCGCGGATATTGATGCAGTAGTTTATGAGCGACCAGGTTTGAACAATGATTAACTCATCGAATATATCGGTGATGACAAAATAACCCATCGCTGGCAGAAATTGTTTATGAACCTCCGGCACGATCTGGGGAATGCCGTAAAGGAACAGTGAAACAGCCAGCATGGCAAGCGTCTCGTGTTTAATGCGGCGCTCAAAGCTGACCTTGCTTCCGTATAGATAGTAAATGAAACTGTAGATGACAAAGCTGATACCGGTAAGACCATAAAGTAAAAAATAAGGTTTCTGGTTGTAGATCGTATGGAAATAAGGGGAATTGACGATGGCATTGAGAAAATTACTCTTGGTAAATGAAGTAACGATGGTAAAACAGGCGATGTTCGAAAAGGTTAAAATACACAACAAACTGACGAGCCGTTTTCGCGATCGAATGGATTCGTTTGAATATGGTGTATTGAACATGTGTTCAATTTTTGGCAGGGTTGCGCGGTGGCCCAAATTGCCGCCGTGACATGTAAAATGTCATTGAGCCATCGCAAACGGTGCGGAATGATGGCGGCAGCCCTAAATCCCTCCTGAAACCATCCCTGCAGAGTTTATTTCTCACGTGAACACGATCTCTTCTAGAATGTTGATTCCATGGGGGCATCGTATTATGGACCGCCTCAGGAATCCAGATCATTTCAATACCCCAAATCGCTCAAACAGGCCGCCTTTAAAACGCTTGATCCGTTTAACCCGAACATTTCATGAAAATATAGATGCCAACTTGCTTTGATGAATTGGTTCCGTGCCTTAATGGAAGGTTGCGGCAGCATGCGTATAGCGGCACTCCTGAAGGCCCTGTCAACGCAGACCCCAAACTTGTTAAATATCCGGGTTTAGCTTTCCTTGCTACACGGGATCGTCGACATCCTTCGTCAACTGGCCGCGGGTGGCGCTATTTTAGCCGCCATAGGAACCATAAACCCCGGCCGCTGTGCCCGTGCGCCTGGTTTTTCGTCCTTCACGGTTTCCCACCGGCTTGTGCCTCGCTGCCGGCGCAGGGGGGCATTGCTTTTTAAGATGGCATCCTCGCCAGGGGAGGGTCTCCGGCCAGGGGGGAAAACATCTTTCATAGGCGGTCTCGTGCCCGCCCGAATCGGTTCCTGAGGCCCCTGCAGGGCACCGAATGGTTAACCTTCCATGGCATCGGTGTATTGGCCGTAACGAGCCGCAGCATTGCACTTGGCCCGATGGAGGAATACGTTTTGGGCTTCACTCACCCGCGCAGGATCACCGCGCCAGGCTTTGAGGGTATCCTCCTGGAGTGCCCGGCCATAAGAAAAAGACAACTCCCAGGGGTGATCGCCCATGGCATTCATGGCGTTAAGATGGGCCGTGGCCACTTTCGAGCTTTGCCCGCCGGAGAGAAAAACGATGCCGGGAAGCGCGGCCGGAACAACTTTTCGAAAACAGCGCACCGTCCGCTCCGCGACGGTTTGAACGCTGGCCTGCTGGGGGCAGTCCAGGCCGGAAATCACCATATTGGGCTTGAGCAGCATGCCTTCGAGATCCACCCGCTGGTGGAAAAGTTGCTCGAATACCACCTGCAGGGTTCGCGTGGTGGCGGTTTCGCAGCGATCGATATCGTGGTCGCCGTCCATGAGCACTTCCGGCTCGACGATGGGCACCAATCCGGCTTCCTGACAAAGCGCCGCATAGCGGGCCAACGCGTGGGCATTGGCCTGGATATTGGCCGGGGTGGGCAAGGTGTGCGCGATGGTAATCACCGCACGCCATTTGGCAAAGCGGGCCCCTAAAGCATGGTACTCATTGAGTCGATCCCGCAGGCCGTCGAGGCCCTCGGTGATTTTTTCATCCGGGAAGCCGGCCATGGGCTTGGCCCCCTTGTCCACCTTGATACCGGGAATGATGCCCCGAGCGGCCAGCACCTGCGGAAACGGCGTGCCATCGGCGGCCGATTGGCGAAGGGTTTCGTCAAACAGAATAACACCGCTGATGGCGGCTTCGGCCCCATCCGTGGTAAAGAGCAATTCGCGATAGGCGCTCCGCGTTTCGGGCGATGAGGCGACCTGGATGGTGTCAAATCGCTTTTTGATGGTTGGTGTGCTTTCGTCGGCCGCCAGAATGCCCTTTCCCTTAGCCACCAGATTTCGGGCTGTTGCCCGCAACGCTTGCGTATCCATCCGATTCCTCCTTTCACTTGGGGTGGCCGTGCCATCACCACCAGGGTTAACCTTGAGGTAGACACTAAGATTCCGCCCCGATACTGTCAATCCGGTGTGTCATACCCCTTTAGGGCAGGACGGCGCACCGGTATCGGAAGCGGGCCGAAGAACTTCGGCGGCCGGTTTTCCACCCAAGAAGGCCCATTTCGAAAAAGATCTCCTGATCCACTTAGGCTTGCGCGATGGGCGCCAGGTTGGCGGCGGAATTGGCCGTGGATTGAACGCGCGTCAGCTTCGCCCCTAACGTCAGCAACCCTTGGAACACAGGCAAGTGACCGCGACGCCTTTAGGCGGTTTGGTGCCGGTGGGCTAAGTGGCCTACTCAATGACGGCCTCATTATGTTGGCGATACAAGCCCGGCTCCGATGAGCCGGGCTTTTTCCAGCAAGGTCGCATCTCCCCGTGCCGCCTTGCGGTCCAGGTGGGCGCCGTACTGGTGGAAAATCTCGTATTCTTGCGATCCCAGAGAGAGGGGGATTACGTTCAGCCACTCGTCCAGGTAGTCGTAAAACTGGGGCAAGAGGGTCGGCGGCTCGGGGTCTCCGCGGGATATGACGATGGCCATTTTACGTCCTTCCGGAAACACGGAACGAAACGATTCCTCTCCGCTTTTGGGATCCTCGATGATTTCGATAAAGCTGTAAAGCCGGTCCACGAGGATCTTGAACTGGGCCGTCACATGAAACCAGTACACCGGGGTTCCCAGGACAATGGCATCACAGGCCGCCATCTCCCGCAGCAGGGGCGTCAGGTCGTCCTTCTGGACGCATTTCCCCAACTGCTTCTTGCACCCCTCACACCCCAGGCATCCGTTGATGTTCAGCTCCCTCAAATGAACCAGGCGGGTTTGCACCCCTTGCCCCGCCGCACCCTCCAAAACCGTTTCCACCAGGGTCTGCGTGTTGGCCTTTTTCCTTGGGCTGGCGTTGATGCCGATGACCTTCATGGGCTCTCCTTTCTCTGGGATGGCTTCACCCGAACATTGCATGAACATTATTATGGCCATTTGCTTGGTTGAATGTGTTCCCGGTGTTGACGGCAGGTTGCGCTAAATGTGTCCGCCAACCCTTGGTGAGTGGCGCATTGCCGAACGCAGCACATACCATTTGTACCTGGCGGGCCAGCCCGCGGCATCCCTTGGCCACGTGATCAGGCGCTTGCGGTCGCATGCCTGCCGCGGCGCCGCAGAGGGCCTTCGCCGAGAAACCTCCAAAGTGTGACCTCTCCAGGTTAAATCGCCGCCGCCGTCGGCTGTCGATCGCGCTCGTGCCGCAGAGCCCCCTGGACGATACAATTGATCATTACCCCTTCCAAACCCCATACGCGGCCTGCCATCGGGGCTCCCTGAAGCACTGCGGATAGGCCTCTTCGGTGGGAGAGCGTGGGGAAGCTTTGCACGCAAGCCCGAAGCGCTCCAACGCTGGGCACGCCGGGCGGCGCTTGGCCTCCCGGAAATATTTCAACTGCCACCCTTCCAGGATAGCGGCCCAATCGATCGTCGCCCACGCGATTACGTGGGCGTCTTTGCATGCGTCCGACTCCCGAGCGTTTGATGCTTCAATCATCTCGTCGGCAAAATCGTAAGA
>JASFFM010000051.1:0-15693 GCA_050124295.1 Desulfobacterales bacterium
TGGGCAACATCGTTGTTGGGATCGACCAGAACGGCATGCTGGAACAATGTCAGACTGTTTTGCCAGATGGTCACCTGTCGGAAGGTGGTCGCAGCAAGAACGCCAAGGATGGCCAGGCCGGTGAGAACCAGACCCTTAGAGGGGATAGCTGTTTTGGCAAATCGTTGTTCAACCCCCCACACGAGGGCCGCAAAAAGGCCGATCATGGGCACGTAGGCCCACCGATCCGCCAGGGCGGGCCACAGACCGGCCTGTTTGATGCCGATCATCGGCAGCAAAGCTATCAGAAACCACCCCCACCCGAAAGCGACGTAAGGCGCCGTGCGGCGGGTGGCCAGGGCCAACACCGAAATTCCCGTGATGGTCGTCAGGGCCAGCACGAGGCTTAACAGGGAAATGGTTTCGGGGTACGGATAAAAAACGATCAGATCAACAGGCCAGAAGAGTTTCGCCAGATAACTGTTTATGGAGATGATGCCATTGGCCAATCGTGTTGCCAGGGGAACGGCCTCGAATCCTATATCGATATCCCGCATGGTCATCGAAATCGAGGCCATGATGGCCGTCAGGACCGCCAGAAGCAGAAAGGGCACTTTTTCCAGAATCGCGCCTTGCCAAAAATAGCGCCGCCTCAAACCCGAATCGGGTCCAAGATCAGATGAAGATGCTATCGGTGTTGCAAATCCTCCCCGCGGCCAGAAATCCATCAACACCATCAAGACCGGGAAAACAACGATCGCCGGCTTGGCCATCAAGCCCAGCATGTACAACAGGAGTGCCGCGATGTAGGTTTTTAGCTGACGGCTGCGTTTGAAGGCCACATAAGCAACCAGAGAAGACAAACCCAAAAAGGTACTGAGCAGATTCTTGCGCTCTGCCAGCCAGGCCACGGACTCGACATTTAGGGGATGCAAAGCAAATAGAGCGGCAACGAACAGGCTTTTCCAGAACGCACCGGTCATTTTCTGCAGTAAGTAAAACACAAGCATGGTATTGAGCAGATGCAGAAATGCATTCACCAGATGGGGGGGGCCGGGATCAAGGCCGAACAGTTCGCAATCCAGCATGTGGGATAGCCAGGTGACCGGATGCCAATAGGCAATATCCGTAAAGCCCAAAGCCCATTGCAAGCCCTGGAGGGAGAGACCCTTCGAAACGACAGGATTGTCATAGACATAACGCCCATCATCGAAACTGACAAAATCGTGCCCGCCGACCTGAACGTAAAGGGCCGACACCAGCAAAACGAGGGCGCAAACAGCTGCGGGTTTGCTCCAAGCGATGTAATCCTTCATCCGCACAATTTCTTTTTAACGGCCTGCCGCCGGTACAATAGGAGAAATCATTTTGCCCCTGGCCCAAAAATCGCGTCTCATCGGTTAGCGGAAAAATGTTTCAAATGAACTTGATTCGCCGGGCAGCAAAGACCACCATGCGGATCAGCAGCCATCCGTGTCGCCAACGGTCAATATTGGTATCGCCATACGTTCGGGATCGATAACGAATAGGGATTTCCCTGATCTTAAAATTGAGTTTCGCCGCTCCAAAAAGAAGATCAAAATCGCCAAAGGGGTCGAAATCGCCAAAATAGCCCCGGTTACGAGCAATGCTCCGGTAGTCTTCCTTGAAGAGAACCTTGGTGCCGCACAAGGTATCTCTGATGGGCTGCCCCAGCAGCCAGGTAAAGGCCATGCTGAAAAAGCGATTGCCGAGCATGTTGAGAAACCGCATGGCCTGGTCTTCCATGGGGTAGACGAGTCGCACGCCATTGACGAATTCACATTTGTCAGCGGCCAGCAGATCATAAAAGCGCGGCAAATCCTCCGGCGGCACCGTCATATCGGCATCCAGGATCATCAGGATATCGCCCTTGGCCTCATCGAACCCCAACCGGACAGCACTGCCCTTCCCTTCGCCGACCTGTTTGAAGAGTTTGATGTCCCGGGAAGGAAAATGCTGTATCTGCTCTTGGATGGTTTCGTAGGTGCGATCCCGGGAAAAGCCCTCGACAAAAACGATTTCCGTGTGGCTTCCCATATCCGGAAGACGTTCGATGATGGATGCGATATTGCCGGCTTCGTTGCGCGCCGGGACGATGACCGAAACCGAGGGCAGGTCTTCTTGCGGCTTTGGGCGAGATTCCGGCCGACGCGAGCGGGCGACAAAAAAATTGGTCAGGCAAAACCAGCTCAGGGGTGCGATCTGGGATAGATAACGGTTTAGAGCTGCTGATAAAAACGGCACCTTGACAGGCAACAGGATCTCGGCACGTCGGGAAACAATTTCAAAATCGGCCAGGGACATCAGGTTGCGAAAATCATCCAGGGTCAGCCAGTTCTGCACCAGAACATCAGCCCCCCAGCCTGCCAGTTGCACCCCTTTGAGGGGCAACCGCCATAAATTGCTGAACAGGTTGCAAACCAGACGGGTGCCCTTGTGGCAGTACGAATGTAGGCTCGAGAGCACCGCCTGGACATCGTAGAGATCATTGACCAGATCGGATAGAATGATAACGTCGAAGGTGCCCTTCAAAGGGAGTGCATGAACATCGGCCTGGATCAGTTGCAGCTCGGGATGATGCGCATGGCCGATTTTGAGCATTTCGCCGGAAAAATCGACGCCCACCCCGAAACGTGGTTGCAATGCGGCCAACAGATCGCCGCCGCCGCAGCCCAACTCGAGAATACGCAGACCCTCCGGAATGTGGTGGCGATAATAGCGCACCAGAAGTTCTTGATAATACCGACCGGGTCGTTGGGGGTCGCATTTGCTGGATGAAACGGCATTCCAGTGACGGATGCGCCGCACGGTGAATTGCGCTTGGCTTGATCTAAACGTGTTGGTGTCATTCATTCTGGTTTACCGTCCCCCTCCAATCACGTGGGCCCGTTTCTGGTGGATGGGTTGCTTCAAAATATGGGCGAAACCTTTGATATCGCAATTAATCTAACCTAAAAACACCATTAAAGCAACGCTCCTTGGGGGTGGATTATGCTGTCGCTCGGCCAAGCCAAGGCGCTGATCGCGTTCGCGGGCAAGAAACCTGGAATTGAAACCGCTTCGCCCACACAATCCTGGGGCAGGCCTTATCGAAAATCGTGAGGCATCGCTGTGCAAACCATCAGACAAGCAAAATCTCTGTACGGCCAGACCGCCGTCGGGGGGTTCGAGACGGTTTTGTTATGGATGCTAGCATTGACGCCATGAATATGATATGATCCGTCGTTTAAAATCATAGAGGGGGATGGCAAACGGCCATCCCCCTCTATGTTCAAGCTTTGTTCTATGCCAGGGTTTTAGTGAACAACCCTTCAGGCCTTACTGCATGGTAATCGTGTAGGCACTGGCAGCCCAGCGCGAGTCGCCGGCCTGGTAATCGGTCGGGCAACGGCCGCTGCCGTCGGTAACCGTGACAACAATATTGTTGATGGTGCCACCGATGGACCCCGTGTTGCCCGGGGACATCCGGATATTGATGGCCGCTGGACTGGCCGGAACAGCCGTGTTACCCGGAATGGAGTAGTAATCCGCCAGACCGGCCATAATGGCCTGGGCATCCGATTCCGTGGCCGAGCAGAAGGCCTTGTTACGATAGGCGATGAAGTTGGGAATGGCGATCGCCGCCAGGATACCGATAATGGCGATGACGATCATGAGCTCGATCAGGGTGAAACCTTCTTTGTTGCTTCTCAGTCTCTGCAGCATGGTGAATCCTCCTCTTAAGGTGTTAAAAAAATAACTTTGAATCGGGTTGACGAATGGGAGCTGCCGCTGGATATCGTCGGGCGCTGTTTCGTCGCGCCGGATACAACTTCATTCGTTGGGTTCTGCTGTAGCAATGAGTATGCCACCCTGACCTTCTTCAGGATTGAATACCCCATCCGCTGGAATTGATTGCATAATTCCTTCAGGCCGCTCCGAATAAAATCCCACCTGGCCGGGCCTTTTGCCAACCTTCTGACACAATTTGTCAGAAGGATGACATTATCTGTCATGGTGTCTTCTTTTATGCACAACCAGGCTCTTGGTAAACATCAACATCGTGGTGGATCTATATCAATTTTAGGGGTTTATAAATCATATCATCCCTGATCGGCTCTGAATAAGCCTTGGGGAGCGTCGTCCCCCCCCCGCCACCATGATCGTGCTGGGGGGACCGGATTGTCCGGCCGACAGGCAAAGCGCCCTGTTGGAGCGCATAGATCCCGAACCAAAGTCGATCCGCATCCACCAAAAGAGCGATACCGTCGAAATATGCTTTATTAGCGACCATTAAAGGTTGGGTGGATTTTGCCTGGATCGCGCCTTTTACTTGTCGTCCGCCATCTTCCCTAAACGATGACGGAAAGAACGGAAGGTAATCCCTAAAAGCTCGGCGGCCCGGTTTTTGTTGCCGTCGGTGAATTCCAAGGCCTTTTGGAGGTAGGCATACTCAATTTCCCGCAAGATAACATCCAGGGCCACGCCTTTGGGGATGTCGTCCAGGTCGTAACGTTTGCCCTCCACGCCTTCGATCCAACGGCGCTTATGGACCGAAAGGGCCAGGCTCTCCGGTAGGATGATATTGGTGCTGGTGAGGGCCACCGAGCGCTCCATGAGATTCTCCAGTTCGCGCACATTCCCCGGAAAATCATATTTATTGAGCAAATCCACCGCATAGGATGATATTTTCTTGATTTCCTTGCCCATTTCGCGGGCGTATTTATCCAGAAAATGCTGGGCCAGGGCTTTCAGATCGCCCTTGCGCTCCCTCAATGGGGGCACTTTGATTTCGATGACATTCAGGCGGTAGAAAAGATCCTCCCGGAAGCGGCCGTCGATGACCTCCTTGGCCAGATTTTTATTCGTGGCCGATATGATGCGGCAGTCCACGGCGATATCTTCGTTGCCACCCACCGGTTTGAAGGATTTTTCCTGAACCGCACGCAGTAGCTTGACCTGTAGCGGCATGCCCAACTCGCCGATTTCGTCTAAAAAAACGGTTCCCTTGTGGGCCGTTTCAAACAAGCCCTTCTTGTCATGGGTGGCCCCGGTGAACGATCCCTTGATGTGCCCGAACAGCTCGCTCTCCATGAGGTTTTCGGGAATGCCACCGCAGTTGATGGCCACGAAAGGATGCACGGAACGCTCGCTCTCCTCGTGGATGGCCCGGGCAATCAACTCCTTGCCGGTGCCGCTCTCCCCGGTCACAAGCACGTTGGTGCGGGTCGGGGCCACCTGTCGGATCATGTTGAAAATGTGCACCATGGTCGGGCTGTTACCCACAATCTTGCTGAAATGGATATTTTTTTTGAGTTGGTCGTCGATGCTTTCTTTTTCCTGCTCCAGGGTTTTCAGCTTGAGAGCATCGGCGATGGTCGCTTTCAGTTCGTCGTTGTCAAAGGGCTTGGGCACATAGTCGTAGGCACCTTCGTTCATGGCTTCCACCGCCACCTCGGTGGTGACATAGGCAGAGATCATGATCACCACCGTGGCCGGGTTCCTGGTCTTGGAAACCCGCAGGACGTCCAGGCCGGTAATATCGCCCAGTCGAATGTCACAGATCATCAAATCATAACGATTCGCCTTGAGCAGCTTGACCGCCTGATTACCGGAATCAGCACAGGTAACCTGATAGCCCTCCTTGGTAAGAAGGTATTCCAGCAATTCGCGCATGCTCAATTCATCGTCCACGACAAGGATGTGATAAGCTGGCTTGGTCATATCGGATTCGGCTTCCTTTTTATAAAGCTTCTTAAAATGCCGACCGTCGATGTCAGCGGTAGGTCTCCAGCAGGGCGATCTACAAAAATGGCCCTTGCGGCGACCTCTGCGGCGACGGTATTGTTCGGCCTTGGCGCATCCCCAGGCCGCAATGAAAACGTCGTCCAGGAATCGATTGGTCACGGGAGCATTATGTAAGTTTTAAGTTTAAGCTATGATACATAAATAATTCATTATACTTATATAAACAGGTGTAGCAACAATCAAGGCCCGAACGGCGTCAAGGTGCGGGAAGTTCATACACCACACGACCATCCACAATCGTCATCACGGCCCGTCCCTTCAGCGGCCAGCCGTGGAAAGGGCAGTTGCGGCTGAGGGACGCAAAGCTCGCGACGTCCACCGTGAATGCCAGCTCCGGAGCGATGAGCGTTAGATGAGCCGCCATTCCTGTTTGTAGACCGTGTTCCAGGCCGAGCAAGCGGGCCGGGCCCGTGGCCATGAGTTCCACCAGGCGGGCCATGTTGATCACGCGCTCGTGAACGAGCTTGAGCGATAGGGGCAGCGAGGTCTCCAGGCCGATAATACCGTTGGCCGCCCGGTCGAATTCGACCATTTTTTCAATGCTCGAGTGGGGTGCGTGGTCACAGGCAATGGCATCCAGGGTCCCATCGGCCAGCCCCTGGCGGATGGCCTCACCGTCGGAGCGGGTGCGCAGCGGGGGATACATCTTGGTATTGGTATCATAATCCCGCACCGCTTCGTCAGTGAGCGTGAAATAGTGGGGCGCGGTTTCCGCCGTCACACGAATGCCGCGCGCCTTGGCCTGACGAATTACGGCCACGGTTTCCGCCGTGCTGACGTGGGCAATGTGCAGCCTCCCGCCGGTCAGCTCGCATAAAGCCACATCCCGCATGGCCATAATGGATTCGGCCGTGTTGGGAATTCCCGGTAAACCAAGCCGGGTGGCCATCTCTCCCTCGTTCATGGCGCCGCCGTCCGATAAGTCCAGATCTTCACAATGGGAAATCACCGGCATACCAAACCCACGGGCATATTCCAGGGCCCGCCGCATGAGCAGGCTGTTGGCGATGGGCCGTCCGTCATCGCTGAAAGCCACGGCCCCGCACTGCTGCAGCTCACCAAAGGCGGTAAGCCCTTCCCCTTTGGATCCCGGGCTCACGGCCGCCACGGGATAGACATGCGCGCTGGCTGCCTTTTCGGCCTGGGCGAGGATGAACTCCGTGACCTGGGCGCAGTCATTGACCGGATCGGTATTGGGCATGGCACACACACCCATAAATCCGCCCGCTGCTGCTGCCTGACAGCCGGAAGCAATGGTTTCCTTGTATTCGTGCCCGGGCTCGCGCAAATGGACATGCAGGTCGATGAATCCCGGGGCCACCACCAGGCCGGTGGCATCCACCACGCGACAGCCTTCCGGGACCGCTTCACTGCCGCCGCCATGCGTCATCCCCGCGATTTTGCCGTCACGAATGTACACATCGGCCACACCGTCGCACTGCCCGGGATCAATCACCCGACCACCACGAATCAGTAGGTCCATTTCATTTTCCTCCCAACACCAAATAGAGCAGCGCCATTCGCACGGCCACCCCATTGGTCACCTGATCCAAGATCACGGAAAAAGGTCCGTCCGCCACTTCGGGGGCGATCTCCACACCTCGGTTCATGGGGCCCGGATGCATGATCAGCACATCGCGTTTGGCCTTTTGCAATCGATCCAAATCGAGGCCGTAGACATGGGCATACTCCCGCTCGTCGGGCATCAGAAACCGCCGCTGCCGTTCCGTCTGGATCCTCAGCATCATGATGATGTCCGCGCGGGGAATCGCCTCATCCAGCCGGTCAAACACTGTGGCGCCTTGGGCCTCGATGCCCAAAGGCATCATGGTGGGAGGGCCGGCCAGCATTACCTGAGCCCCCATTTTCTGAAACCCGACGATGTTGGAGCGTGCTACCCGGCTGTGGGCAATATCCCCCACGATCAGGACCTTGAGCCCGTCCAAACGCCCCTTTTTCTCCCTGACCGTCATCATATCCAGCAGGGCCTGGGTGGGATGGGCGTGCATACCATCACCGGCGTTGATCACACGGGCCTGGCACATTCTGGCAAGCATGTGGGGCGCCCCCGCCGAAGGATGACGGATGACGATGATATCCGGCTGCATGGCTTCGATGTTCTGGATCGTATCGCGCAGGGTCTCCCCTTTAACCACACTGCTGGTGGCCCGGGAGAAGCTCATACTATCGGCACTCAGTCGTTTGGCGGCGATATCAAAGGATGATTTGGTGCGCGTGCTGGGTTCGTAAAAGAAGTGCACGACGGTCTTGCCCCTGAGGGTGGGTACCTTTTTAATGGGACGACGGGAGATTTCCTTCATCCGCACGGCCGTATCCAAAATCTGCTTGATCTCTTCGGATGAGAGGGAGGCCATGTCGAGGATGTGTTTATTGCGCATATCGCGGTCCTTTGAAAAAGGAAATGGTGGATGAACGCAATCTTAGCATGGGCGCTTGGCACGCATCGGCACATCCGTCTTAGGCTCCAGCAGGCCATCACCGGTAGCTGCCGGGGCCGCCGGATTGTCGCGGTACCGGCTGACCGAACGACCATGAAGGACATTGGCAATCGGGATCGCATCAGCAGATAGCGCCACCGTTGAATCGTGCGGCTGGGTTTCTTCGATCTGCTGACCCGTGCGGGCCCCCAAGGCCAGACACGAACCGCCGCTGCGCCAGACGGATTCTGCGACGACCTTGGGACTCATCTTGTTCATCGGTGGATGGTCGCCGGACTAATGCAGCATCTGCCCGAGACGATTCCAGCGGACGCCGAAATCGGCGCTGTCCCATGACCAATAAATCAAAAAAGCCTTGCCGCGCAATTTATCGTAGTCCACAAAACTCCAGAACCGGCTGTCGTTGCTGTTGTCGCGATTGTCCCCCATCACAAACAGGCTGTGGGGGGGCACGGTAAGGGGACCGAAATTATCTCGCGGAGGGTATTTCTGCCGGATCGTGACGGCGTCTTTGTGGACGGCGAAGGGATTTTCTTCACGTTGTCCATTGATGTAGACCTGCTTATCGCGGCACTCGATGACATCGCCGGGAATACCGACCACCCGCTTGATATAATCCACCTTGGGATCGCCGGGAAATTTAAAGACCACAATATCACCCCGTTGGGGCACCCGCACCGGAATGATTTCCTTATTGCTGAAGGGCATTCTTACCCCGTAGGTGAACTTGCTCACCAGGATGTGATCCCCGATCAGCAGGGTGTCCTCCATGGATCCGGAAGGTATTTTGAAGGCCTGAACAATAAAGGTGCGGATGAATAAGGCCAGCAGGATGGCCAACAGGATGGCTTCGATGTTCTCTCTGAGCCGAGATTTCTTTCCCGATTCGAGGTTGTCGTCCTGGGTGGAGGCAGTCGATTTCAATGCGTGGCGAAACCTTTCATATTGTATAGTCCATCGTTTACCGTCGCTGGCTCAAATGAGGCTGATCAGCCAGTGGCCGGCGCGATAGACCAGATTGGCCAGCAGGCCGGCCGCCAGATCGTCGGCCACGATACCAAGGCCGCCGGCAAGGTGGCGGTCCAGCCAGCCCACCGGAAACGGTTTGAGAATATCAAACAATCGGAACAACACAAAGAGGCTAACGGCAGCAACGGCCGTTAATGGTAAACCGGCGCAGGCGATCAGCATACCGCAGATTTCATCGATAACGATAGCGCCGGGATCCTTACGCCCCAGAATTTGTTCGGCTTCATGGGCCATCCAGATGGCCAGGCCACAAAACACCAATAAGAACAGGGCCAGCCAGCCGCCAGTGATGCCGGATAGGCACCAGGCCAGAAGTAGGCCGAGCAGCGAACCAAAAGTGCCGGGCGCTACAGGGATTTTGCCGGTCCCCAAACCGGTTGCCCCCCATAGAATCAAACGGTCCCTGAAAAGCATGGCCCGTCTCTATATCCCGCACTGGGATTTGTCAATGATCAGTTACCGGAGGTAACGACCCGTCCTCCACCGCTGCCGCTTCCCGGGCGATGCGTTCATAGGCCCGACGGATCGGTATGCCGTGGTCCTTGGCCAACCGCCGGCAGGACTCGTATTCCGGAATCCAACGCGTATCGCCTCCGGGCATGATCACGCGCTTGAGCTGGACGCGTCCCCCCGACAGCGATAGGGTCACGGTTTCCCTGGGCAGCATCCAGCGCCGGGCCGTCGACATGCGCAGACCGATGGTCGTTGTTTCTTTGAAAAGGATATCGCGCAGCCGGTCGCTCTGCGCAGCATGGCTCAATACCTGGACCAGGGTTCCGGGCCGGTTTTTCTTCATGTAAACCGGTATCCAGTAAACATCCAGGGCGCCATTGGCAAAAAGC
Organism: Desulfobacterales bacterium; assembly: GCA_050124295.1. Lineage (GTDB taxonomy): Bacteria > Desulfobacterota > Desulfobacteria > Desulfobacterales > UBA5852 > JABZFP01. Next base: position 10,118 of record JASFFM010000051.1, read on the forward strand.
TCATCCATGAGGTAACCAAAAATTTCCGGATTCATATCATCGATGGTTGTTTCGAGGACATCGACCCTATCGGTATCAAAACCGTCCCTGCGGCGCGGCTTGGTGAGGGGTGCCCCGATGATGATGCGCAACAGGTTGGGCTGGTCCGGTAAGACCCGTTGACCGGCACCATAACCCACCGCCCTGACCTTCATGGAAGGCATGCGGCCGAAACTTTCGCTTAGGGTGGCCACAATGGCCGCTCCCGTGGGGGTTACCAGCTCCCCCTCGATGTCCACGCCGTGGACAGGAACATCTTTCAGGAGGGATAACGTCGCGGGTGCCGGCAGGGGAAGGCGTCCGTGCTGACAGGCCACAAATCCGCGCCCCATGGGAAGTGCGGAGGCAGCGACCCGCGTGATATCCAGATAATCCAAGCACAGGGCGCTGCCGACGATATCGATAATGGAATCCAGAGCACCCACCTCGTGAAAATGAACCGCTTCCAGCGGACAGCCGTGGATGGTGGATTCGGCCAGCGCGATCTTGCGGAAAATCGCCTGCGCTCTGTCAATCGTGGATGCCGGCAGGTCACAGGCCGCCAGCATTTCACAAATGGCGGCATAGGCGCGGGGAGCACCGTGGCCTTTCGTTTCGACCTCACAGCGCATGGCCTGAATGCCGTTCTGTTCACACGGTCGGGCGGTCAGGGCGAAGGGCTCGATGGCCAACCTTGACAGATCGTGCTCCAACCGCTCAACCGAAACGCCGAGATCGATAAAGGCGCCGAGGGTCATATCGCCACTGATTCCGGAAAAACAATCAAAATAAGCCAGCACGTTGCTTAACCTCCGAAGCCGGTCTCCGATGCAATCGCGTGGACCTGTTTTCCAGCGCGATGCATGATGGTCGCTTTAGGCGTAGTGGAAAATGGTATTCCGCGCGACTGGAATTCAGACGGAAACCGCGACCCATTCCCGTCGAGGTGTTTCGATGCCGGTGAACGCTTGTCTTAAATCAAACGGCAATGATTGGCGCGCTTGTTGAGAAACCGTCAGGTGCCCCAATCCGAACTTTCCTGAAAGACCGATACGATTTCGAGCACCAGTTCGCAGGCCCTGAGCATGTCGGCCAGATCGACGTGTTCGCGCACCGAGTGCACATCCGTCATTCCAGTTCCCAGAACCCCCGTCAGGATGCCGCGCTGAAAAAACACATTGGCGTCCGACCCGCCACCCGCCACTTGCAGACGCAAAGAACGCTTCAAACGTTCGGCTGCCCGGCAGGCCAAGCGCACCACGGCGTGGTCATCAGCAATATGGGTGCGTTTGAAATCAGGATGCACATCCACCTTGACTTGCGGCCGCTCCCCGTCATCCCGCTTGGGGTAGGATGCGGCGGCCTTCTCGAAGGCATCGCTCATGCGCTGGGTCACGAGGGCCAGCTTGCGATCATCATGGCTGCGCACCTCGCCGTCGACCCGGACCATTTTGGGCACGATGTTGATGGCATCACCACCCTGAATGATGCCCAAATTGCATGTCGTCTCAGGGTCCAGCCGCCCTAATTCCAGTGAGGCAATGGCCTGGGCCGCAACCAGAATCGCATTGATGCCTTTCTCCGGTGCCGATCCGGCGTGGGCATCCCGCCCCAGGACCGTGAATTTAAGCCGGTTGGCCGCCGGAGCGCGTGTGACCAAGCCCTCCGGGTCGCGGGTATCCAGAACGTATCCCTGCTGGGCGGAAATCAAAGACCAATCGAGATGCTTGGCCCCCAGGAGCCCAATTTCCTCACAGGTTGAAAAGACGAATTCCAGGGGTGGATGCGGCCGATCGGATACCTTGAGAACCCGCAGCATTTCCAGCAGGATCGCAATCGCACTTTTGTCATCGGCCCCCAGGATCGTGGTCCCGTCGCTGGTAATGCGCCCGTTTTTTCTCACCGGGTGGATACCGCGTCCGGGTTCGACCGTATCCATATGGGCGCTGAAGAGCAGCGGTGCCTTGTCCCTGTCCCCGGCGATGCGGGCGATCAGGTTACCCGTGTCGCTGCCAGTCTGGGAGGCCGAATCGTCGATGACCGTGTCTGCACCGAGGGATTCCAGGAGGTTTTGCAGATAGGTGGCCAGGCGACGCTCCTCGCGGCTAACGCTGTCGATCCGCACGAGATCCATGAACGTATTGGCCATTCGGTTGACATCGATCATCGGAAGATCCATTGTGTGTCAGTGATTGACAAAAGGTAAGCTGAACCGTTATAAGCACCCCTACCGCGGAAGTGCGCAGCTACCTGGTGGGGCTCCCGGGCTTCAAACCCGGTGTGGGGCGTTAAAACCGTCCCGGGTGGGTTCGATTCCCATGCACTTCCGCCATTAAAAATAATAGTTACAATGACTTACATATAGTTGTCAACCTTAAAGCGGGGACCATACCGGGACCAAAGTACTATATAGAACCCCCTTTTCCTGTAGCGTTGTACATATCAAAACTCATTATTTGTAAGTAATGGTTCAATCCCATACGCTATTGTTAATGTTCAAATAGGCTATCATGGATTTAGGAATTGCCTGATTTACTTTTTTCAAAAAACGCAAACGATATCTAAATACAAATTTTTGTATTATTTTTATTCAACAAGCTATCTATAACGAAAGCCCGCCCATACGGCAGTGATTTGTTCTTCTACCGCAGATCGATCCTGGGGGCATTGTAGCCTCCCCAGGTCTGCTGGGAAACCCCCACCACCATGAAGGCTTCTGGATCAATCCGCGCGACAATATATTTTATGTCGTATATGCGGGAACGTAGCGCCGTCAGGTAGAGCATGGTGCGTTTTTTTTGGGAATATCCCCCGGTTACTTCCCACTGGGTAACACCTCGTTGGAGTTCGTAAATGATGGCCTGGCGGATTGGCTCGGGCTTTTCGGTAATGATCATCAGGGTGCGCATCTGACTCGTGCCCTCGAGCACGAAATCTGAAAAAAGCCCCACCAGTATAAGAGTCAGCGCGGCCAGAAGGGCTGCTTCCATGGAAAAAACCAATCCGGCCAAGGCGATGACCGCCAGATCGGTGAAGAGATAGGACTGGCTGAGGGGAAAGCCGGTTTTGTTGTAGATGATACGCGCCGTGACCGAGGTACCCCCGATGGTGCCGCCGTAGCGATAAATCAAGCCGGTGCCCAGGCCATAAAGAATGCCAGCATAAATGCATGCCAGCAAAGGTTCGGAGGTCACCGGGTAAACGTCCATCCAGAATGGTAGTTTCCGCGCAAAGAATTCGCAAGCAAAGGCAAACACCAATACCGCCAAACTGCTCGACCAGACAAACCGCCACCTTCCGAGCAGGTAAAACCCCAGTACGAAAAGAGGAATGTTCATCAGCAAGAAAAACAACCCCACGGAGAATCCCGTCCAATGGTGGACGATAATTCCCAATCCGCTGACACCCCCGGCGGCAATGTTGAAGGGCAGTTGAAAAACAACGTATGCCAGCGCCGCAAGACCGGCCCCTGCCGCAATCATGATCTGCTGCCAGCCGAAGCGCAGGATCATGGCCCGTGGCTTGAGAATCAACTTGCGTTTAACGCTTTTCGGAATTTGGATGGACAAGGGGCCCCTTTCTATTCTGATGATTAGCGGGAATGGTCATAGATCTGTTGCGGTGTGGTTCAGCGATGGTCCCTATTTGTAGTTCAGGGACGCAGCGTTGTGTCATCGGCCTACCAGGGGATCGGACGTTTTTCTCGGAAGAAGCCGCCCCGGGGGCCGTCATCCGGCAAGGTGGCCAGCCACACGGGGGTTTCCGCCCCCTGGGCAGGCATCAAGGGGGCGCGTTCACCCCCCAGGCGGGTCCTTACCCAACCCGGGCAAGCTGAATTGACGAGTATGTTGGTCTCCTGCAGCTCCTTGGCCAGCAGGACAGTCAGGCCGTTCAACAGGGTTTTGGATAAGCGGTAGGCCGGGGAGAGGACGACGGAATATTCCGAATCCGGTGTGGCGATATCGGTCAACGACCCCAGGGTGCTTGATATATTGACGATTCGCCCGTAGTTGTTGGCCTGCATATGGGGAATACAGGCCTGGCTCAGCAGCAGCGCTCCCAGCGCATTGGTCTCCAGCGTATTCTGGAACAGGGTCAAATCAAGTTCCAGAATCGTCGTCTGGGAGTCGATCATGATGCCGGCATTGTTGACGAGGATGTCGATGCGGCCGTATCGATCCATGATGTCGCCGATGGCCGCCTGAATGGTGCTGGCCTGATTGACATCCAGCAACCGGCTGATCACGCTGCGGCGGTCGCTTTGCAGCGATTCAGCTGCCGCCGCGCCTTGCTCCGGGTCCCGTGACCCCATAACCACGGTAATACCGAGATCGGCCAGTTGACGGGCAATCTCAAATCCCAACCCCCGGTTCGCGCCTGTTACAATGGCAACGCGTCTTTGCATGAGAATCTCCTTTTATTCAGCTTTGGGCAATGGTGGCTGATCATCATCCGAATGGTCGGCATCTGAGCAAACAGCTGCCGCAAATCATTCAGGTTTCGCCAGAAAAGTCGGTATCTCCGGTCGCTTTCTCACGCGCCTGAGCCAAACTGGCTTCAACCTCGGATGCCCTATAGCCAAGCGCATTGCCGATATGGTGCAGCATGGCCCCCATTTCATCGGAAAGCTGTTGCGCAACGGCGTTGACGGAGGCCCACTGGAGAGCCTCATGGCGGTAATCACCGCTTAACTTTTCCAGGGCCCGGTTGAACAGGTCGTCCATGGTCGATGAGCCGGCCCAGTTGACGAAGCGATTGATGCGCTTTTCCGTTTGCTTGTAATCTTCCACAATAAACCGCGGGGTGGCGCGAGCCAACGCAATAATGTGCTGTTTGGCCGATGGATTTTGGCGGATATTGCTGCCCATCAACCGAATGGCCAAAACGATCAGCGCATCCTGGACAGACATCGACTCAGCCTGAAACTCGTACGAGGATAGGTCGGTCTGGTGTTTATGCTTGGCATCTTTCATGACGCAGTCTCCTTATTCCCAAGTCCCTGCAACCCTCTTCAATATAATGGCCGGCAGGCTGACAATTTCGACAAAGACATCATTTAAGATAATAAGGCATCAAATGGATAGCGGTATCCGTAGCAGACCTGATTTGTCGATAGCGCAGGGGGTATATCCTGGCGAAAAAAGGGCTACGTTTTAATGGTGTTACAGGCCGATTGGGCCCTTAAAACAATGGTGCACCCGGCATTCATCCGGAAACAGGACGCACAAAAGGATAGACGGCCGTTTTTATAACTTAATGCCTTTAGCACGACCTTATACGCCATCGGGGAGTCACGATTAAGGTCTTCAACCTATTCACCCGGGGGGTATGGCGCGTTTAATATTTTCGGGTCTGACTGCAAATCCTATAGTTATTCGATCCAAAGGTGTTATATGGTTGTTGCTGTCGATATGATCACCGCATTGCTCGTCGCCGGTGCGCTGTCCTACTTGTTTGCGCGCAATCTCAAACGCCGAGGCAAGCGCACCGGCTTCTTCTGGTTTTTCCTGATGATCTTCATGCTGACCTGGGCTGGTGGTGTGTGGCTGATACCCTCC
>JASFFM010000052.1:0-15284 GCA_050124295.1 Desulfobacterales bacterium
TCCCATGGGCCCCGATGATTTGCGGGAGACGCCGGAATCATGCATGGTATGCTATTGCAAAACCGAATGTCTGCGCACCGCCATGCAGAGTGCCGATGCTGTTCAGGTGCGGGAAGAGAAAGTAGATCGGGCCTATGCGTCCGGCATGATGGGGTTTATGGAGCGCTGGTCGCGCAAAAAGGCCCTGAATCAGAAGCGCAGGGCCAAAAAAGAACACGATTCTTGAGCTCCAATAGGCCTCAAGATCTTCCTACGGGCGCTGGGCTGGCGATCCTATGATATGCGTTGGGTCTTCTCACGCGAACATTTCATGAAAATCTGGATGGCTATTTGTGGGGCTGAATCGGTTCCGTTTTGTCAATCAAGGTTGCGGCCAATGTGTCCGGCAACCTTTGGTGACGGCGAATTACAGAACGAAGCGCATACCATTTGCACCCGGGGGGCAAGCCCGCGGCATCCATTTTGGGCGTTGCCAGGCGCTTGCGGTCGCATGCTTACGGCGGCACCCTGGAATGCCTTTTAGAGGGAGGCTTCCAAGGCCTGAATTATGCGGGCCAATTGCCCGGGCGTTGGACCTTGTGGCTCTTTTCATCCATACGATGTCATCCAATCGCCAAGCTGTCCGGGCCTCTTGCCTTGCTCGGCGTTCAACGCCATGTGCGCGCCTATCCCGCGCAGCGTCGACCCAGGCGATGCCGTCATCCCGATGGGCCACCCGATAAACGAACCGAGCCGCGAATCCAATGATCCCTTCCCGCTACCAACCCTCGCGCACCGTCGCCATCGTCATCGTCGTCTTGCTTGGCGGTCTTTTGATCGCCATTTTTCATGAAGCGATATGGCACGGATTGACCCAGGCCTATCGCTTTTTGATCGACCGGGACAGGACCGAAGCATTTATCCGAGATTTCGGTCCCCGGGCCCCGCTGGTTTTCATGGCCGTTCAACTCCTGCAGGTGATCCTGGCGCCCATTCCCGGAGAAGCGACCGGTTTTATCGGGGGGTATCTTTTCGGCGCCACGCAGGGTTTTGTTTATTCAAGCATCAGCCTGGCCATCGGGTCCATCATAAATTTTATGATCGGGCGTTTTCTAGGACGGCGCTTCGTCCGGCGTTTAATTCCGGCCCGCAAGCTGCAACGGATGGACCAGACCGTTACCCATCATGGGGCGCTGGTCATCTTCCTTTTGTTCGTGTTCCCGGGATTCCCCAAGGACTACCTGTGCCTGTTCCTGGGGGTTACGACCATGCCCTTCAAACTCTTCTTCTTGATGGCAACCTTCGGGAGGATGCCGGGGACTTTAATGCTCAGCCTGCAGGGCGCGATGCTGTTCGAGCGCATGTATGGGGTCTTTGCCGTCGTTCTCGCTATTTGCGGCCTGGGAATACTGCTGGCCTATCGATATCGCCAAGACCTCTATCGCTGGATAGAAAAAATGGAAGCTCCCCAAAAGCCCCGCCGTTGACGTACCCCTAAAAAAATGGTACTTATAGCAGTACGTTATCCTTTCCGGGCCGCTTTTTCCAAAAAATAAAGACAACTGTCGACCGGAGCCTGCACCAGGGGTCCGGTTGCCCCCTTGACAGAACGGGTGAGTCCATTGACATTCTGGAAGGTCAGAGAAGAGCTCAGCGGCGAAAACCGATTGCGGCGATCCTATTACGAACTTTTGCGCGATGAACTCGACGCCCTGATGCACCAAAGCGCCCTCATCGATTCGTATAACCGTTTTCAAGCCAGCAAGGTTCCCTTTCCCTTTGTCGAGAAGAGAGAATTAAAACCACGCGCCCGGATACCCGATGTCGAATACGAATGCCAGAATGCCTTTCTGGTGTTGTTCGTGGAGGACACGATACCCCTGGAGCACAAGAAATATATCCGTTTCTTCGAGCTCAATAAAACCACCAAGGCCAATCTGCAGTCTTCCAAATCGCTGCCCCTGTCCAACAAATTCGACCGCAATCAGAAGCATCTGGAGTCGCTCCATTTTCCGGCCTTCATCAAAGCGCTTCTTCCGGTTGACTATGCGCTGTTGATTCAACGTGACCCCGCCAGCAAGGCGCGCAACCGCTACAGTTTGACCCATTTTCACGTTCGGGTGGATTGGCCGATTATCGAGGCCGCCGAAAGCCTGGCCAGGGATCTTCGCTACATATCCAAAGATATCTTTGAACACGGCGATAAATACGCCGAGGATCTGCAGAAGAAATTTTTTGAATATTACGGTTTGCCCCTGATGGCCGGCGGTCGGCGCACAGCGGCCATTGTGGCGGCCCAGTACCTGCGGCAACTGTCATGCATTGCCACCGTTTATGCCGGCAGCAGTGAAACACGCGGGCTGATTCGAATATCCGAGCGCGGTGTTTCAAAGTCAGTGCTGATGAAGCTTTCCAAGGAAGAGATGCTCAGCCTGGCAGGGGCCAACAACATTTCCATTCAGTCCTTCACGAAAAATTATGTCGTTTTCCGTTCCCGCAAAAAAGGTATTTGCATCTTCCAGGCCACCTATCTGCCGACCAACCAGGCCCGCCCGCCCGACGATGGCAAACTGCGCGAGATCAAGCCGGACCTGTCCTGGTTAACCGTTTCCGGCCAACATATCCTGCCCAAACCGGGGGTTTGGAAGCACCCGCCTCTGGTCCACAATATCATTTATTCTTGAGGGAATCTTGCCCGTCGCTTTCTGGTTTGCAGCGTGAAAGGCATCGGCGTGGTTTGGATCCCCTCCCGCGATCGCCTTCCGGATCCCGGCGGCCATTTTTCGACCGCTTCCTCGTCGCATCGGTGTCGGACGGATGTCCGGGTTGCGTCAGCTATCGCCAAGCGCCCAGGCGAAGATATCCTCCTTGAGCAGACTGCGGCAGATGCGGGCCGATGCGGCGGTTTCGCGATGATGGATATTGAACAACAGCCAGGAGAGTCCGGCCGATGCCAACATGGGAAGGAAGGCCTGCTCCAGTTGTTGGCGTGCCCGGGGGGACTGCTGGCCCGTTGTCAGATTGGAGAGACCCGCCACCGTACGGACCGGAAAATCGAGCAGTTCCGGAAGGCGCCGGATGATTTCGAGCAGTTCCCGGTTACGCTGCAGGCCGTCCTGCCAGAGCAGGGGAGCGACCACCGGATCGAAGATGATTTGATCAGCTCTTAAGCCGGCCGATCGGCAGCGCTGAAAAAGCGCCAAGGCCATTGCCAGGCGACCCTCCAGCCCCGGCGGTATCTGGCTGTGATCATCCAGCACATAGACGATGATGTCGACATCGAATTCGACGGCCAGGGGCAGCATGGTCGCCAGGCGCCGGGGTTCCGAGGAAACACCGTTGATCATGGCGATGTTGCCGTTGGTCTCCAGTCCGGCACGCATGGCCAGAGGATTGGTGGTGTCGATGATGATCGGTAGATCGGTCATCCTTTGTACCGTCTCAACGCAAAAGGCCATTTGACGGTCGGCATGTCGACCCAGGGGCCCCGTATTCAAATCGATCGCCTCGGCCCCGGCCAAGACCAGGTCTTCGACCAGCGCCTGAAGAGGCGCCGGATTTTGGTCACGAATGGCTCCGGCGATTTCTGGTCGCGTGATTTGCAGGTTGTCGGCAACCAACAGCATCTGGCGGTGACCTCCTTAAGGAAGGTTGGCAGGCATTCCGCGACGGGTCGTTTGAGGCGGTGAGCATGGGTCGCGCCGACGAATCAGATCGTTGGGGCGGCAGGCCGTGGTCAGATCCATTTTAACCTGCATACCGGCGTGGGCCACGTTCACTGGATCGCCGGCCGGAGCGAACATGGGGGGAATGGCTTCCTGCTTGATGGAACTGCCGGGGCTCAGAATCTCAACGACATCGCCACGAGCGAGACGATTACGGACATCCACCACAATCCTTCCCGAACCGGCAACGGAAACGACCTTACCCACCAGACGGTGTTCATAGGCCGGGCGAACCAGCGATGGATTGGGTAGCGTCTGGGCAGGATCACCAAAATAAAACCCGGTACAATATCCCCGCTGATTGACACTTTCCAGCGTAGCCCGCCATTCCGAGGTCACACGGAAGCCGGCGGGATGACGGTAATAGGCATCGATGGCCTCGCGGTAGGTCTTGACGGTGGAGGCAACATAGTGAATGCCCTTCATGCGGCCTTCAATTTTGAAGGCCGCCACTCCGCTGGCGATGAGGGCAGGGAGGTGCTCGAGCATGCATAAATCGCGCGCGTTAAACAGGTAGCTGCCGCGCGCGTCCTCCCGCAGAGGCAGGTATTGGCCCGGTCTTTGCTCTTCCACAACGGCGTACTTCCAGCGACAGGGTTGGGCGCAGCGACCACGATTGCTGTCGCGATGGGTGAGAAAGCTGCTCAGAAGGCAACGCCCGGAGTAGGAAATACACATGGCGCCATGCACAAATACCTCCACCTGGATCCGCCCACGGGATACGATAGCTGTGATTTCCGGCAAGCTGAGCTCGCGGGCGGCGATCATCCGTTCCGCTCCGAGGTCATGCCAGAACTGGGCCGCGACGTAATTCGTCGTATTGCTCTGGGTGCTGATATGAATCGGCGTGCCCGGCAGGTGTTTTTGAACGGCCAGGAAAATCGCCGGATCGGCCACGATAATGCCATCGAGCCCGAGGGGCGCCAAGCGACGGAGATACGCTTGCAGATCCTGCTGTTCGTGATTGCGCGAATAGATGTTACAGGCGACATAGACTTTGACACCGCGCGAATGCGCCAAGGCGACGGCGGCTTCCAATTCAGCGCTGCTGAAATTATCCGCAAAATTACGCAGGCTGAAATGCTTGCCCGACAGATAAACGGCATCGGCGCCAAAGTGGATGGCCGTTTCTAATTTTTCATAATTGCCGGCCGGCGCCACCAGCTCGACGTGAGGTTGAGGCGCATTCATGGGGTGCCCGGGAGCTCTCGGGGTTGGTATCCGGTTATGAAGAAGGCCCCTCTATAGGACAATTCCATACCTGATGCAAGCGCTTGACTTTGATTTCCAACGCCGTATCGTATGAGTAATAATCTCGGAGAGTTCCGAATTTCAATGACATCCGTTCAGATTCCAATGCGAGCCGCGGGCCGTCATGCCCCGCCGGGTGGCGGCGGCGAGACCATTGGAGCGGAGACCAGCCGCGGGGCGCAAAAAGACCCGGATCGATCAGTACAGCAAAGGATAGATGCGATGACACTTCAAGAGCGGATCAAAGCAGATTTGACAGCGGCCATGAAGGCCCAGGATTCAGAAAAAAAGGACGCTTTGCGCGTCGTCATCGGCGAATTCGGGCGCCTTCCGGACAAAACGCTTTCCGATGAGGCGGTGCTCAAGGTGCTCAAGAAACTGATCAAATCCGAAAAGGAGGTCTTGAGCCGGAAGGGCGATCGGCAATCCTCGCCATATTTGCAACTACTGGAAGCCTACCTCCCGTCCATGGCCCCCGAAAGTGAAATTGCCGACTGGATCCGGGTTAATATCGACCTGACAAGCTATACCAACAAGATGCAGGCCATGGGCGATATCATGCGCCATTTCGGGGGCCGGGCCGACGGCAACACCGTTAAAAAGATTTTGCAGGAATTGGGCTAACAAGGGCAACCTAGGCCAAGCGGGGCTGTTGACGCCCCGATCACAGGTCTCAATTCGGCGTGGGCCACTAATTGGGAAAAAAGCCTTGATCGGCACCGCGGCTGCCGGTGGCGATACTTCTTCCAGGGGGATCACTTGTCGTTTGGGGGCTCGTCGGATAGAGCGGACCGCCATTCAGAAGCGTGTCGGATTCGGAACCCCGGGATATCGTACCGCGTGGTTGCGGGGCTTCCTGGATTGCCTCTTCCCCGCCGCCGCGGCTGCCCGCAGTGTAATTTTGATCGGGCGTACCGCTTTGCGAACGATTGTAAAGAGGGTAGCCAAAATAGCCCTGGGAAAGGGATTCGGTCAGCGAGCCCCGCGATCGGGTTTCTCGGGAGGCCCCATCGTCGGATGCCCCCTCATCTTGGGTGGCTGAATCATCGCGGGATTGGCCGCTCCCCGATGAAATATTTTGATTGGGCGTCAAGCCGCCCGGTCGAGAGCTGGCGGGAGGTCCGGTGTTGTCTCGCGATAGCGCGTCCGAGGCAGAACCACTCGAGCGTGCGCGGCGGGATGTCCCCGCATCGTCATTCGTATCATCTTGCGAGGCTTCTTCCGGGGATGCTTCCGCATCGCCAGCCGCACTGCCGGTCGAAGAAGTCCCCGGCCCTGGCGTTAGCTGGTCCGCGGCGGGGTTGGTCGGCGTGGCGGACTCGTTCTCCGTGCTGCTGTCCGTGGACGATTGAAAAGCTCCCTGGCGCTTCATGCGAAAATACCGTTTCGGGTCGGCGGCAAGCAGGGCCAACTGTTCTTCAATGGCTTTAATACGATTGTCCTTCATGCCTTGCGTAAAGGATCTTCCGATGGCCAAGTTTTGGATTTTTTCAATTTCGGCTTCCAGGCGCTCGCGTTCTTTCTCAGCCCGGGCTTCCAGGCGCTCGTCGACCTCTTTTTCACCATCGCCGGCCTCACCCTCCTCCGGGGATGCCGGTGGTGAATCCTTATCGGCATCTGGCTCGGATTGGTCGCCGGTGTCGGCAGGTTGTTCCGGAGCGATTTCTTCCGGACGGACATTGGCTTCGTCGACCCCATCGGGAACGCCGGTATTGCTGAAATGGCGGACACCATTTTCATCCGTCCAGTAATAAACCGATCCGGCAATCAGTGGTCCCGCTGAAGCGATAATTATGATAAGAATGGCAAGGTAACCTATGCTTTTCATCGGAGCCTCCTGCCCAATGGGTATTGATAGGGTTAGATGCCATAAGGTAGCAGTTATGATCACAAAATCAAGAGCCAAAGTGGATTGCGATCACTCTTGAGAACGACCTTAGCGGTGTTATGAAGCTTCTCGAAACCATTCACCAGAGCTTGCGCGGGCCATACGGCGAAAGCGACCCCACCGGTGTGGCAACGGCCCACAGCTTGGAATACTGGCGCCGTCGCATTCTGGATGTCATCTATCGATCGGTGGCGATTCTGGGCGCAGTGGCCTACATTCCGAGTGTTTACCTGTCCGTGGCCGAAAAGATATGGTGGCTGGCCATTTTCAACACCGTTGGCTACGCCTGGTTTATTTGGGCGGCCTTTTCCCGTCGCTCGTCCTTCGCCATTCAGGCCGGCATACTGCTGGCATTCATCTATATTTTGGGCGTCGCCCTGCTGATCCAACTGGGCCCCTTCGCGGCGGGACCCATATGGCTCTTTGCCTTTCCGGTGATGACAAGCCTGCTGTTCGGCCTGCGTCCCGCGGTGGGTGCATTGGTTGTCAATGCCATCACGGTGGTGTGCTTCGGGGCCGCTTTGATGTCGGGCCATCTCGCCATAGCCTTCATGCCACCGAATATGGCCATTAAATGGTGGGTCATCAGTGCCAATTTTTTGCTCCTGGATACCGTTGTCACCCTGTCCATTGCGGCTTTACTCAGGGGTCTGAAGGCCGCCTTGGACAATCAGCGCCAGACGAGTCGCTCGTTGGAAGAAAAACATCGCGAACTTCAAAATGCCAATGAGGACCTTAGACTCGAATTTGCCGAACGGCAACGGGCCGAAGCAGAAATCAAACGCTCCCATGAAATTCTGGTGACGGTATTGGACAGCATCGATGCGGACGTGGTTGTCGCAGATCTCGAAACCCATGAGGTTTTACTGATGAACCGCCACATGCGGGAGAGCTTTGGCGGGGACTGCACGGGAAGCAAATGCTGGCAATCGTTTCAGAACCGAGACACACCTTGCGAATCCTGCTATAGCGCCGCGATTGTCGATGACGACGGGCAGGCCACCGGGCTTAAGGTGTGGGAAGGGGAAAACCCCGTTACCGGTCGGCGCTACTTGAATTTTGATCGCGCCATTCATTGGATCGACAAACGCCTGGTGCGGCTGCAGATCGCCATGGACATTACCGACTTGACCCGTATCCAGGAAGAAAAATTACAGCTTGAAACCCAGTTGCGTCAGGCCCAGAAAATGGAAGCCATCGGCACCCTGGCGGGCGGTATCGCCCATGACTTCAATAATATTCTGGCAGCCATACTGGGGTATAGCGAGATCATGCTGGATGATTGTCGCGGTCAGCAACCGATGGAGGGCTATTTGGGTGAGATTCTCAAAGCCGCCCACCGCGCCAAGGATCTTACCCAGCAGATTTTAACCTTCAGTCGGCAGGCGGAGGTCGCCCCCAAACCGGTCAGGGTCAGCTCGCTTGTCCGCGAGGCCGTCAAACTTCTCCGCGCTTCGATTCCCGCCACCATCAGCATCCGTGAAGAGCTGCACTCCGACGCCACGGTCCTGGCCGACCCGACCCAGTTGCACCAGGTTGTCATGAATCTGGCCACCAATGCGGCCCACGCCATGGAAACCAAGGGTGGCATCTTGACGATCGCGCTTGACGAAGTCCCACGGAGCTTGAATCCGGATCCAGCCAACCCTATGAATGATGCGGGTCCCTTTTTGCAACTCACCGTGGCCGATACGGGACAGGGTATTGATGAAAGCTTGCAAGAACGCATCTTCGATCCCTATTTCACCACCAAGGGCAAGGGCAAGGGGACCGGCATGGGGCTTTCCGTCGTGCATGGCATCGTCAAGAACTGCGGGGGGGATATCCAGGTGGAGAGTGCCGCGGGGCAGGGTGCTATTTTCCGGATCTACCTCCCGGCCCAGGAGGTCCCCGGGGTGACGACGGAACCAGACGATCGCGCGTCGCCCGCAGGCGGAAATCAGGAAACCATTCTGGTTGTGGACGATGAACCCCAGATTGCGCATGTGCTGCAATTGATGCTGGAATCGTTGGGCTACCGCGTGGTGGCTTACACCAGCAGTCAAGAAGCGCTGCAAAGGTTTGAGAAAACACCGCACAGCTTCGATTTGATCATCACCGACATGACCATGCCAAATCTCACCGGCGAAGAACTGTCCCAGGCCGTTCTCCGCCGGGCACCGGACATGCCCATCGTATTATGCACCGGCTTCAATGAGAACATCAATGAGGAACGGGCCCGCCAGTTGGGGATTCGACGCTTTATTTACAAGCCCATCGTCCGGAACACCCTGGCCGATATCGTGAAACAGGCCCTCAAGGCCTGAGACGGCATGCGGCCACGGGTATTGGATGGTCAAATCCTCCCCTTCGCGCTTTGCTTGCCGCCGCCGGTGCCCCTGCCCATGACGGGTTAATTCAATCCCACCACCTGTACTTCAACGCGTCGGTTCTGAGCGCGGCCCTCCGGCGTGCTGTTGTCCGCAACGGGGTTGAGCGCTCCATACCAGTGGACCACGATGCGCGTGCGCGCGATCTGGAATTCGTCCATCAGGTATTGCATCACCCGAAAGGCCCGGCGGCGGGAAAGGTGCAGGTTGTCGTCCTCGGCGCCCGCGGCATCGGTGAATCCTTCCAGCAGAACATCGGCCTCGGGGTTGGCTTTCAGAAAGGCCCCCAGTTTTGCCAGACGGGCACGGTCTTCCGGACGGATATTGGGCTCGTCGACATCGAAGGTGATGGTCTGAACGTCCATTCCGGTGACGACCGTTTCCCTTTGGGAGGCCTCCAGGGCAACGGAATTCACCGTATACAAAGCGCCGATGGTGCGGTGGGGGTGGCCGAGCAGCCACTTGAAGGGAATCACCCGGGAGCGCGCATTGACCTGCACCAGGCTGCGCAGCATCTGAACGTTGCGATCGATATCGGCCGAACTGATCACATAGAAGGAGACATCATACTTGGCGGAAAGCGTCTTGACGACATCCAGGGGACGTTTTTTGGATACCGGAAGTTTGTAAGATCCGTCTGAAAACAGAATGACAACGGTTCGACCGGAAACCTTGGCCAGGATCGGATCCAGTTTTTCCAGCCCCTCCACCAGGGGGGTGGGCTGTCCCTTGAAAGAGCCGGCCGTATCGGTATCGGGCAGGCTCTCGATGGCGGCGGCGAATTTGGCCTTATCGTAAGGTTGCATTTCGTAGAAGACCTGCCAGGGGGTATAAAGATATAAACCGGCGTTGAAGTCGAGGTCGGGCAGCAGGGCGTTTTTCTCCTTGAGCGCCTTTTGGGCGGCATCGATCATGCGCATGCCGGTATCCTCGTAAAGGCGGCTCATGCTGCCCGAAGCATCGTACATGATGATGAAATTGTCCGCAGTGCGGATATAGTTGTCCACGATGACCCCATCGGTTTTGACCTCTTCTTCGGTCTTGACCTCGGCGGCCTGTGCGGCGCCCAGGATGACGACCGTCAGTAGGACGACCAGACCACCAGCCCACCGACCGCTTTTTGATACCATGGGATCCTCCTTTTCGGTTTTCATTGTTGCTTAACCGGGATAGCTCACACCTTGGAGGCCTCCCGTACAAGGCCTTCCGGCGCGCTGCGGTCGGCATGCCACCGCAAGCGCCTGATAAGGCCGACAGGGAGGCCGCGGGTTTGCCCGCAGGGTGAAAAGGGGGTGCGCTGCGTTCTGAGGTTCGCGGGGCACAACGGGTTGCCGGTCCCATTTAGTGCCGCCTTACGCTAATACAGGGCCCCCCATGCATCCAGCCAGTTGGCATCAATATTTTATGCAATGCTCGGGTTAAACGGCTCAGGGAACCTGTGGGGGTGATCTCGACAACACCGACAAAGGGTATCCCAAGCCCTCTTTGGCTTCGGCAGAAGGCCTGCAAGCAGACCGGGTAATCTCATAGAATCGCGGGAGCATGGCAACTGAAATCACCAGACGCAAATGCCCGAAAATTCACGCGGCCGCCTTTCTTCGATCACGATTGGCCCTTGGGCGAAGCCCAGATCGCTTAGGCGCGTTTGACATGGAAGAACACGGCGTAGAGCGCCGGTACGAGCCCCAAGGTAAGCATCGTTCCGAAGATCAGCCCCGCCCCCAGAATGACGGCCATGGCGTAGAACAGCGGATCTCTGGTAATAATCAGCGGCATTACGCCCAGCACGGTGGTCACCGTGGTCATCACGATGGGCCGGAACCGGGATATGGCCGCCATCATGATGGCATCATAGGCGGCGGTGCCCTGGGCGCGTTCCGTGTCGATCTTGTCGATCAGCACGATGCCGTTATTGATGATCACCCCGGCCAGGCTGAGCAGCCCCAGCATGCCGAAGAAATCAAAGGGGGCCCGCATGATCACCAGACCGAAAAAGGCCCCGGTGAACGCCAGCGGAATGGTCAGGAAAATAATGGCCGGCCGCCGGAACGAATTGAACTGCCAGATCAGCAGCACGATGATACCGAAGACGCAGGCCGGCAGGTAGCGGGTCAGCTTGCCCATGGTCTCCTGGCGTGTTTCGATCTCCCCGCCCACATCCCAGCGATAGCCGGGCGGCAGTTGCAGCGCCTCGATCAAGGGGTGCATGGCTTCCAGGAGTTCTTCGGCTTTAAGAAAGGCGTGCTTGGCCTCCACCGTCAGGGTGCGCTCCTGGTTGCGCCGGGCGATGCGGTTGAAATCCCACACGGCGTTAATATCGGCAATCTGGGTCAGGGGCACGCGCACGCCGGTCTGCGGGGAACCAACGCTCAGGTTCCAGAGATCGGCGAGGGTTTCCCGCTCTTCCAGAGTGGAGCGGACCATGACCGGGATGGCCAGGTCGCCTTCCCGGTATTCGGTCAGTTTCAAACCGTCCATGTGGCCTTCGAGCGACCGGGAGATATCTTCGGAGCTTATCCCGGCGCGCCGGGCCCGGGTCTGATCCACGGCGATCCGGACCTTGAAGACCTTGTTCCACCAGTTGCTGCGCACGTCCAAGGTGCCGGGCATGGCCTTGGTGGCTGCCACCAGTTGATTGCCTTTGGTGTACAGCACTTCCGGTTCGGGACCGATCAGGCGAATTTCAAGAAACCCGGGCTCTTCGGAGCCCATCCACATGCGTTTGACGCGCCCGTTGGCCTGGGGCAGGTGATCGCTGAAGAAGGTGCGCACCCGCTCCACCATGGGCGGCACCTGCTCGGCGGTCTCGGTGTTGACCACCATAAACGCCACGTGGGGATCCGGGTCGACGGGGGAGAGCACCAGGAAAAAGCGCGGCCCGCCGTTGCCGACATAGGCGATGGTGCTGGTCACCTCGGGGTTTTCTTTTTCGTCCGACAGCCAGGTTGTCAGTTTTTGAACGGCCTGATCGGTGGCGCTGATCCGGGTGCCGGCGGGCATGTCGAGGTAGACCAGGAACTGGTTGCGTACACTGGCGCCGAAAAATTCCTTGGGCAGCATGGCACCGACCAGCCCGCCCACGACCAGCAGTCCGGCACCGGCCATGATGATGACATACTTCCGGTGCAGCATCAGGGACAGCAGTTTTCGATAGATGGTGTAGAACTTGCCCCCGTAGGGGTCATCATCACCCTGCTCGGCCGCCGCCTTCCTGGGTTTTACTTGCATGAACCAGAAACACATGCAGGGGGTCATGTACATGGACATAAACCAGGAGGAGAGCAGCAGGATGATCACCACCATGGGCAGGGAGTAGGCATACTCACCCGTCTGCCCGTCGATCAACAGCATGGGCACGAAGGCCAGGATTGTCGTCAGGGATGAGGTCAGCAGGGGAATGGCCAGGGACTTTCCGGAGGCCAGGCAGGCCTCTTTGCGTTCCTCCCCCCGTTCCATCCGCGAGCGGATGTCCTCGGCGATGACGATGCCGTTGTCCACCAGCATGCCCAGGGCGATGATGGCCGAGGCGATGGACACCCGCTCCAGTTCGATGCCGAAGCCGTACATGACGATCATGCCCATCAGCATGGTCATGGGCACGAACGAGCCCACGATCAGGCCGGTGCGCATCCCCAGGAACAGCATGACCACCACCAGGACGATGACCAGGGTCTGGTAGACATTGCTCAGCGCCCCGTTGACGGCCACCTCCACCAAATCGGGCTGAAAGGTGGCGAACTCGAGGACGTAGCCGATGGGCAATCCGTCCTCGAGGTCTCTGACTTTCCGGGTGAGCCGTTCGCCGAAATCCACCGAATTGACACCGGGGGTGATGGAGACGCTGATCACGATGGAGGGGTGCCCGTTGTAGTAGGAGAGGCTTGTGGGCGGGTCTTCGTAGCCGCGCACCACGGTGACGATATCTTTGAGTTTGACGGTCTGCTGGGTGTCCGGAATGGTGATGAGCAGGTTTTCGATATCCCCGATATCCTGGAAGTTGCCGGTGGGTTCCACCACGATATCCTGGCCGGCGGCGTCGATGTTGCCGCTGGGCAGGACCACATTCTGCTGGACCAGGGTATTCAAAATTTCCTTGCCGCTGATACCGAACTGGTCGAGTCGCGTCGTGGAAAAGTGCAAAAAGACCTGCTCTTCCTGAACACCGTAAAGCTCTACTTTGCGCACGCCTTCGAGCTCATACAGACGGTCGCGAATGTCGCGGGCCACCAAGCGCATTTCGGCCATGGAAAAGCCGTCGCTCCACAGGGCGATGGTGGCTACGGCGGTAAGCCCGAACTCGTCGTTGACAAAGGGCCCGATGGTGCCCTCCGGCAGGTCGGGTTTAATGTCCGACATTTTGTTGCGGACTTTCTGCCAGATAACATCCAGATTCTCGTATTCGTCCCGGGTTTCAGCGTGGATGATACAGGCCCCGTTTTTGGAATCCGACCAGATGTCGTCGATCTCCGGCAGGGTGCGGATCTGCTCCTCCAGCTTGCGGGTGACCAGCTCTTCCATGTCGGCCGGCTCCATGCCCGGAAAAAAGGCCGACACCACGATCTCGCGGATGACGATGGGCGGATCTTCCTGGCGGGGGAAGTCGAAGAACTGGAGCAGCCCGAACAGGACCACGCTGGCGATAAAGGTGATGGTCAGACGCTGGGTATCCAGGGCAAAGCGTGTGATGAGCGACATAGTGATTTATCCCGGGCGTTGTTGGATATGGAAGCGGTCAACTATTGCTGTTCCGTTTCCTCCGGTGACATCAGTTTCACTTTCTGGCCGTCTTCCAGAAAACTGACCCCGGCCACGGCGATGATATCACCGTCTTCCAGGCCATCGATGATCATGACCCGATTGTCGACCACGGCGCCGACACCGCGGACGGACTTGCGCTGAACCGTGGAGGTCGTTTGGTCATACACGAATACGTAGCCCTGGTTGGCTTCCGCGCCGGGCACCAGCGCGGCAATGGGGACCAGGAACGCTTTTTGAAAATCCGCTTCCGAAACCTTGAAGGACAACTCCGCGGTCATCCCCGGTCTAAAGCGTGGGTCGTTGGTCAGAATATGGACCTTGACCGGAAAGGCATTGGCCGCTTCGGCCATGCGCCCGATTTCGGTGACGATGCCCCTGAAGGTGGTATCCGGGTCGATGGGGAAGACGATCTCGCAGCTCTGCCCCAGATGAATGCCCTCGATGTCGGTTTCCGGGATGCTGGTGGCCACGTCCATGGCGGCCTCGATGAACACGTCGAAGATGGGATCGCCGCGTTTCACCTCGAAAAACGGTTCCACGTAGCGCTTGGCGATCACCCCGTCGAAGGGGGCTTTGAGTTCGGTTTTTTTGAGATCACGGCGGGTCAGGTTCAACTGGCTGACGGCATAGCTGACATTCTCACGGGCACTCTTGAAGGCGGCCTGGGTCTGGTCCACGGAAGACTGGCTGACCGCTCCCGGGCTTTCCTCGTTGACCTGGCGGTAACGGTTGTATTCCGCTTCTTTCTCGACCAACTGCGCACGCGCCCGGCGCAGGTTGGCCTGAGCCGCCTCGACATCCAACTCGAAGGTCTGGGTGTCCAGGGTGGCGATGACCTGGTCTTTGGTGATCTCATCGCCCACATCGACGTTGACATCCTTGACGTTGCCGGCCACTTCGAAGCTCAGACTGGACTTGTCCACCGGTTCGACCACGCCGGAGTATTTCCGCAGCTGCCCCTCGGCACGTTCGGTCACCGTGATGGTCTTGATGGCGCGGATGCGCTCGGGCGGCGGCGGCGCTTCCTTGCTGCAGGACCAAGAGAGCATGGCAACGATAAGGGAAAGAATGACTGTATTCGGTTTGGTTCGCATCGAAGATGTCCTTTACGATCAAAAGGGTCGAATGAGATCTTAGAAAATGGGTTCCCCATGCAGGGCCGCATCCTGGATTTCAACCTGGAGCATGCCGGGATCGGGATCCCAGCCGCCACCTAAAGACCGGTAGATCGCGATCAGATTCTGGGTCACCAGCCCCACGCTGGCCACATAGGTGTCTTCCTGCTCGGCCAGGGAGCGCTCCATGTCGAGCACG
>JASFFM010000053.1:0-15283 GCA_050124295.1 Desulfobacterales bacterium
TGCTTGCGCTGACCATCGCCATGTTACTGCTGATCCTCTATTCCGGCCTCCGCTTCCAGGGTGGGTCGATCACCAACGAAGTCTTCTGGCTGGAGAATCGAACGGGGCTTCGCTTTGGTCAACAGGGCCTGGTTTACTCGAAAACGGCCAACCCTTCAGAGAACCTCAGGAGCGCCGGGGCCGGCCATTTATCGATCGAGTTGGCCATCAAAACCGGTGTGTCGACCGACGGTCGCTTCAAGTTTCTGCTCATCATGCATGGTGACGACGACGCGGAGCAGCTGGTGATCGGCCATTGGCGCACCTGGCTGATCGCCATGAACGGCGATGACTATGACTACAAACGCCGGCTTGCGCGCATCGCCGTCGACACCCTTCCACCGCAAACCGAGCGTTTCATCACGGTCACTTCCGGCGACGATGGGACGGCCATCTTTATTGACGGACAGCTTGCCAAAAGAGACCGCGACCTGACCCTGAAAATACCCGGCGCGGATCGACCGACACACCTGGTCCTGGGCAACTCCAACTACAGCCAACATCCCTGGTCTGGAGAAATGTATGGTCTGGTCTACTTCGATCACGCCCTTTCCGAGCCCACCATCAGAGAGCATTTCCGTCAATGGCGGCGGAAACGCACATTCGCCTTTGCGAAGCCATACAACCCGACCCGTCTGTATCTATTCAATGAAGGTCGCGGCGGAAGCATTCTCGATTGGGGCGGGGGGGAACATCATCTCGCGATACCGCCCAAAATGGTCGTCTTGACCAAAGCAATATTAGGCGCTCCGGTCATCAACGACGATGACAACACCCTCTTGTTTCAAGATATGGCCATCAATGTCGCCGGTTTCATTCCCTTGGGTTTTCTGCTGAGCGCACTGTGGCTGCATTGGCGCGGGGGGAAGGTCCGAAAGCGATTCGCCTGGATCCTGCTTGCCTGCGGGGCCCTAAGCCTCTTCATAGAACTGGCCCAGGCCTGGATACCGTCCCGCAGCTCGCAGATGCTGGATTTGGTTCTCAACACGCTGGGGGCGGGAGCTGGCGTCATGCTCCATAGCGTCTACCGTCGCTGCTTGCCCCCCGCACGGCCACGCCATCATCAGCCCCCCTGACGCCGGTCTCAGGTCCTCTGGGCCCCTTTTTTGGCGACGGCGGCGTTGAACTGGTCGGCATCGATAATGAAGCGGTCGTGGGTTCCCTTGGAAATGGTATCGGCGCCGTCGTGGGCAACGAGTGCAAAAGAGAGCTTGCGGCCGTCCACTTTTTCCAGACGCCCCTTGACCGTTATGGTAAACCCGGGTGGCGTGGCCGCGGTATGGCTGACATTGATGTGAATCCCCACCGTCTGCTGACGGGGCCAGTCGATATGCGCATTGACGGCCTTGATGCAAGCGAATTCAAACAGCCCCACCAAGAAACCGGTGGCCAATACGTCTGGCATCTGACCGCCTTCGGGAAACTCGGGAAAAAGGTGCGGTACGGTCTTGTCCTGAGGCACATCATAGACAAATTCGAATTCCAGGCCTTCCTGCAGTGTGTTGGTCATGGCAATCCTCCCCCGAAGCAATGACGTGTTTCATTGATTCTCACTTAACCGAACATCATGAAAATAGTGAGGCCCCTTTGCTTGGATGCATTGGTTCCGTGTCATCATGGATGGTTGCCGCCATTCTGTCCGGCACCCCTTGGTGAGCGACGCATGTCAGAACCAAGCGCAACCCCTATGCATCCGGCGGGCCAGCCCGCGGCATCCCTTCCCGGCGTTATCAGGCGCTTGCGGTGGCATGCGTGCCGCGGCACTCCGGAATGCCTTGTCAATGGAGGCCTCCGACGCGTGACATACCCGGGCTGAAGCCCGCGATGGGCTCGGCCGACGCGGCGCACAGCTTTCGGCGATGGCCGGGGCCGCTGGCCGTGGGCGAATTCCATTCTAGGCCGCATCAAGACCGGCGTCGAACAACGCGGAACCTTGCCCCTTTCCGCAGCAAACGCCTAATCCGCGCTGCCCTGGGGGGCTTTATCCGCGTTGCGGGGCAAGGTGACCCGGAACGTACTTCCCTTCTGCAGCGTGCTGCTGACCGCAATTTCCCCGCCATGGGCATGGGCCACGGCTTGGGCCAGACTGAGTCCGAGGCCGGTGCCGGTCTGGGATCGGCTCGGGTCGCAGCGGTAGAAGCGCTCGAAGATGCGCGCAAGATCATCCGTCCGGATCCCCACCCCGCTGTCCTGGAAAATGATGGCCACATCGCCCGCCGGCTCCTCTTCCACGGCGATATGGATACGACCGCCGGAGGGGGTGTAACGAATGGCATTGTCCAGCAGGTTGGCCACCATGCGCTGCAGCATGCGCGCATCCCCTATGATGCGCTGGGGTTCCCCGGCCGCCACCGACAGCTGCAAATGCTTGTCGCGGGCCGTGGTTTCGAAAAGTCCGCCGGCATCACGCACCAGTCCGGCCAGATCGATGGGCTGCCAATCCAATTGTTCAACCCCGGCTTCGGCCCGGGATATCACCAGCATGGTATTGATCATGTCCAGCAGGCGGTCGCACTCTTCGATCGTGCTGGAGGCCATATGCTGGTACTCATCGAGATGATCGGCGGTGGTCAGGGTCACCTCCGCCAGACCGCGAATCCGGGTGATGGGGCTTTTCAGGTCATGGGCTATATTGTCGCTCATCTCCCGAATACCGGTGATCAAATCCAGAATACGATCCAGCATCTGGTTGATGTTGCCGGCCAGCTGATCGATTTCATCGCCCCGCCGGTGGACCGGGGCCCGGATGGTCAGATCGCCACTCGTAATGCGCCGGGCGGTATGCGCAATGCCCCCCACGCCGGAAAGCGCCCGGCGGGCCAAGAACCAGCCGATCAAGGCCGCCAGAGCGATCACCAGGGCCATGGTAATGGCGAAAAGACGTTGAAACGCCTGGACCAGGCGCGTCTGCAAGGCCAGGGATTGACCCAGCTGCATGATGACCCCCGGCCCGATGATGCCGTAGATGATACGCAGGCTGTCGCCGCGCGCCGGGATACCGATGGTCTCGAATACCGGCTGCCCGTCCGTCAACAACTGGCGAATGGCCTCGCTGTCCACACCGATATCCCGCCAGTAGGCCTGATCGGAAACCGAAAATTCCGTGCCGAATCGGGACAAGAGCCGAATCAGCCGGGCACTCTCCCCGCCGACTTCAGTCTCCTGGAGGGCAATCCGGCGTACCCCTTCCAGGCCGTCCACCTGCATAATGCCGGTGAAGGAGCGCAGCTGCCGATTCAGCTCCTCATCCACCTGGCTGCGCAGGATGTCGATCATCAGAGAGTAGAAAAAGAAAAAGGCCAGAAAGGTGGAGATGGAAAAGATACCCGCATACCAGAGCGTCAACCGAAACGCCAGGGAGCGACGCAACCTATTGAGCTGGTTTAAGAACATACCCGACCCCGCGCACCGTGTGGATCAGCTTGGTCTCAAAGCCTTTGTCCATTTTTTCCCGCAGATGGTAGATGCGGGATTCCACCACATTGGTTTGCGGGTCAAAATGATAATCCCAGACATGCTCCATGATCATGGTTTTGGACACCACCTTGCCGGCATTGCGCAGGAGATATTCCAGCAGGGAAAACTCCAGGGGCTGAAGCTCGATCTTGCGGCCCCGGCGCACCACTTCGCGGGTGATCAGATTCATGGTCAGATCCCCCACGGCCAGCCGGGTCGGTTCCGTCGCGCCGCGGCTGCGCCTCAGGAGAGCCTGCAGGCGGGCCAGCAGTTCAGAGAAGGCAAACGGTTTGGTCAGATAATCGTCGCTGCCCAGTTGCAGGCCCTTCACCTTGTCTTCGATCGCCCCCCGGGCGCTTAAAATGATCACCGGCAGATTGATCTTCTCCCGACGGATGGCGGCAATGATATCATAGCCGTCCTTCTTGGGCAGCATGATATCGATCACCGCCAGATCATAGGGTTCGGTCATCGCCAGATGAAGACCGACCTCGCCGTCCGCGGCATGATCGACGGCGAATCCCTCGGCCTTGAGCCCTTTGATGACAAAGGAGGCGATTTTCTGATCATCTTCGACAAGCAGTACCCGCAAGGCGCTACCCCAATCCGGCGGCCATCGGTTAGGCGGGTTGGCGGCCGCCCCTCTTTCAGCCGTTCACGGCATGGCGCAGGGCATCGAGGCCGAGGCGCTCGATCATGCGCCCCAGGCGCTCGTTTTTCTGACCGTTTTCGGCGTAATACGAAATGAGGGCTTCAATCTTGCGCAAGGCCTGCTGTTCATCCAGATCTTCCGCGATCACATCCGCCAGCCGGGGCTTCTTGGTGCCGATGCCGCCGGCCATGACCGTCCACCCCTTTTTATTACCAAAAAGGGAGATGTCCTTGATGCAGTTTTCGGCGCACATGTTGGTGCACCCGCTAACGCCCATTTTCATTTTGCCCGGCAGCTGATAGCCATGGAATTTTTCGTCCAGATGCATCCCCATGGACAAGCTGTCCTGCAGGCCCAACCGGCAGTAATGGGTGCCGGGGCAGGCCTTGATGCTGCGCACACAGATGCCCACCGCGTGCCCGGGGCTCATGTTCAAATCGGCCCATATCGCGTCCACGTCCTCCTCGCGAATCCCGATGATCGCAATCCGGGCGGCACTGGTCAGCTTGAGGGCCTGGCACTGGTATTTATCAGCCACGTCGGCAATGACACGCAATTGCGCTGGCGTGGTCATACCGCAGGGAATATGCGGGGCAATCGCATAGGTTTCTTTATCGCGTTGTAGAATCGTACCTTTTTCGCCCAGCTTCAGCATTGGGTCTCCTTTTCGTCAGATGGTTATGATCATCGAACTGCAAAAATCAGGGCATCCGTTATCGATCGCGGTTCGAATGCCAGTCGTGTTTCATACCCCTTTTGGGAAGCTTTTTCAATCGGCGCCGCGGGGGCACTGCCATGCTGATCGGGGCGGCCGGGGCAGACCATCGGCTAAAGCAAACATGCGATGGGTAAGGAGAGATATCCCGTCGCAGCATAGCCCAAGACCCGGCCATGGCATCCTGGATCCCTTTCCCGGTTGGTCTTCGACACCCTGATGCCAGGCCGCGTCAAAACAAGACTTCCCATCCGCATGGGTCGCTCGTCGGCACCCCCTGTCAGCTATCGTTGCACCCGTCGGGGCCGGAATGGGCAATGTAAAGCCCCACCAGACGGGCCACCAGAACCGTGAGATACAGCTGGCCGACGAGGGCTTCCGTGTAGGCCAGGGCCTGGGCGGGTCCTTTGACCGGCGTGATGTCGCCGTAACCGAGGGTGCTGAGGGTAACAAAACTGTAGTAAAGAAAATCCTTCGCGCTCAACAGGGTCGAATTAAATGAGACTGGAATAAGGATGTTAACAAGTTCAAACAAATCCGCCCACACCACACCCAGCAGCAGGTAGGCGCAAACCGCGGCGGCAACTTTTTCGTGGTCGACACGCCCCCCCCGCAGGGCATACCCCAGGATCTTGTAGGCGATGAAGCCTAAGGCGATGATCTGCATGATGCCGGCGCCCACCTGACTCATTCTAACCTGCAACAGCTCACTACCCCATCCAAGGGCGATCGCCGGTGCGATGACCAACACGGCCAGGATCACCTGGCGCCGGTTCTCGCTGACCGCATGCACGCTGGCAATCAAAATGAGGGTCGTGAAAACTTGCAACAGCTTTGTCAACCCGGTCAGCTGAAAATGGTCCAGGAAGGGGAAAATCAAGAGCAGCAACATCAGTGTCGCCAGCAGTATACTGAACCGATATTGTTTCATGGTCATTCTCCCAGTGGGATTTCCGCGCGTTGCCCCCTTGTGAGGGGGCCTTGCCCATTTGGAACCGCACGGGGCCGTGTAGGGCAATTCGGTATCATCATGGCGGTGGCCGGACGGCGGCAGCACAGAAACACCAGGTTCACGCGACCGGTGTGGGTAACCCTGTGCCAGACCCCTGGCGGAATAAGGATCGCGTCACCGCATGGATGGCCTGTTTTGCGCGGGCCACCCCATGCGCCCGGATAGGTCACAAGTTTGAGGCCTCCCTTGACCAGGCCTTCAGGCGCTTGCCGTACGCATGCCACCGCAAGCGCCGGATAACGCCGGAAGAGGATGCCCCAGGCTTGCCCGCCGGGTGAAAAAGGGGTTGCGCTGCGTTCTGAAATGCGCCCCTCCAAAAAGGGTTAGCGGACAAATTTACCGCAACCATCCCTTGCGACACAGCACCAATGCATCCAGGCAAGTCGGCATCAATTCTTTCATGCCATGTTCGGGTTAGGCCTTCAGCGGCCAGGAAAAAATAGATCTCCTCGGCCCTTCCAGGGAAATGGCGGCGGGTCGTCAAACCCCTTGCAACCGTTGCTGCGGCCTGGCTCTGGGCGCGATTGCCGTGCACCTCGGGGTGCATCCGTTTGCCAATCAGCCAACCGTCGCGCGCTTTACAGGCAGGGACGTCGTGGCGTGCAAATCGCATCAGGGGATTCTCCCGCCAGAATAAATTCAGCCACCGCATCGGCCACCATGGCGGCGCCGACATCGTTCAGGTGAAAAAAATCCGTCAGCAGGGCAAAACCGTTGCGCCGGGATATGCTGTCGAAAGACTGCTGCAGGAGAAACCGGCGCACCTTGACCGCCAATCCCATTCCGTCGCGGTAGGTATCGAACGAAGGTCCCGGCCGGTCGGGCTGACGTGCCAGATAAGCGCGCAGACGCTCATGGATCGGCAGGTAGGCATTGCCGGTCTCGTGAGCTACGGCCTGGATGATCCGGCTGTATTCCGCGGTCATTTGAAACGCCCGGTGCGCAGGATCTTCGCCCAGGGGAGGGAGCGAAAGCAGCGCCAGCGGGGCCGCGGTGGCATTGCGCAGCTGCAGACAGATATCGGTCAGATAACGTCGGAAGACATCCCGATTGGGCCGTTCCGGCAGCCCCATCTCCGCCATGGTTTCATGGGCGTTGGAGGTGCTCAGGGCGGCATAGACATCATTGGTCCCCACCATCAGCGTAATCCAGGACGGCCGACAGGCGATGACGGCCTCCAGCCGCTGGAGCACGTTATAGGCCAGCTCACCGTTCAGGCCGGCATTTACAAAACGATAGCCCTTGGGGAGAAAGCGTTGCTGCAGCAAATCGACGTAGTTGCTGCTGGTGCGGCCATGGGTGATGCTGTCGCCGATACAGACCACCGTGGGGCGATCGAATCCGTCAGCGATGGCCGCCATACGGGAGGGCGCGTTGGACGGCAGCCGGTCGCTTTGATACTGCAGCCAGCGGTAGAGCCCGATGGCACCGCCGGCCAAACAAAGGATGATCAACAGCACCGTTCCCATCATCGCGAGGTCACCATCCCGTCCTTATGACCGCAGAGTGGCCGTGAGCCTCAAAGGATGCCCAAGGAGTTCCAGCGCCGGGAGAATGCCCATACACACGATATCGGCTGCGGCCAGGGTTTCCCCGGCGGCCCCCTCGCGCAGAACGACGGCGATCCCCAATTCGGCCGTTTGCAGCATCAGGCGGTCGTTGCGGCCGTTGCCCACCGCCACGGTCCCGGCCCGCCCGAGACGATGCACATAGTCCCGTTTGGCCTCGTCCTGGTGGCCCGGTGGCAAAAGGGAGAGTTGGACCGGCGCATCTTTCAACTGCCCGGCGGCCAGCCCGAAGGTGTCGGCGGTAATGACATGGATGGTCAGCTGTGCGGATAGCGCTTCCAAGACCTCGCGCACACCGGGTTCGAGGTTCCCGTCCACCGCCAGGGTGCCGTTGTAGTCCATGACGAGGTGGGCCAGTTGCAATTGACGGTAACCGGGTATGTCGACGTGGATCATGGACCTCCTTTCGCACCTCAAATGGGATCGCGGGCACCCGCTGTGAAACGGTCGCCGGCAATGATCACGGATCTTCTTCCGTATCCAGGTGGACTTGATTGCGCCCGGCCATTTTACTTCGGTACATGAGCCGATCCGCCCGGTCGACCAGCGCCGTGGGTGCATCATCGGCCCGGGACAGGGCGGCGCCGATGGATACGGTAACCTTGATATGACCGTCTTCAAGCGGGATGCGCGTCTGGGCGATCAGGGCCCGCACCCGCTCGGCCACGAGGCCCAGCTGGGCGGCGTCCACATTCAGGACGACCGCCAGGAATTCCTCGCCTCCCCAGCGGCCGGCCAGGTCGAAGGGCCGCAGACTGCGGGTCAGCGTCTCGGCCACCACTTGCAGCACCCGATCGCCGATCTCATGACCGTGGCGATCGTTGATGGATTTGAAGTGATCGATGTCGATAAACAAAATGCCGAAGATCACTTGATAGCGATAGGTTTCCGCCAGGCGGGAGACGATGGTCGCTTCGATACTGCGGCGGTTGGGTAGATGGGTCAGTGGATCCAGGGCGGTGAGCTTTTCCAGAAGCGCGATGCGGCGGCGCATACTATCCGGCGTGACGTCATCCGAAAAAATTTCCATGACCCCGACGATGCGGCCGTCCGCATCTTCGATAGGCGCCACACGGATTCGCACCTGCTTGCGGAAGCCGTTCTTGTGCAGCAGGTATACCTCGGATTCCCTGCGTTGACCGTCCGTCAAAACTTCGGCCGC
The DNA here is from genome assembly GCA_050124295.1 of Desulfobacterales bacterium. Lineage (GTDB taxonomy): Bacteria > Desulfobacterota > Desulfobacteria > Desulfobacterales > UBA5852 > JABZFP01. The sequence continues at coordinate 8,605 of JASFFM010000053.1, forward strand.
CGGGCAGGCCTCTTTGCACAAACCGCGTCCCGCTTTATCCACATGACAGAGAATGTCGTCCGCGCACCTCCGGCCTAATACTTCATCGGACGCGTAGCCCGTAATGCGTTCGGCCCCCTTGCTCCAGAAAAATATCTTGCGCTTGCGGTCCAGGAAGTACACGCCGTCGTACACGTTATCCAGCACGGCGCGATAAAGGGAGGCGTTTTCCAGCATAAGGCACGAATCTCCAACCATCAGAGTTCGAAGGGGGTCAGGCTCTCATAGCCGTCTTCGGTCACCAGAATGGTTTGTTCGAACTGGGCCGAAAGGGAGCCGTCGGCGGTGACCGCCGTCCACTTATCCTCCAGGATGCGCAGCTGATGGTGTCCGAGATTGATCATGGGCTCCACCGTAAACACCATTCCGGGGGCCAGGGGGATGCCCGTGTTGCGATGCCCGAAATGGGGCACCTGGGGCGCCTCGTGAAAATTGAAACCAACGCCGTGGCCCACGAATTCCCGCACCACCGAGCAGCCTTGACGTTCCGCATATTGTTGAATGGCCCATCCGATATCGCCGATGCTGTTGCCGGGACGCACCATGCCCAGCCCCTCCTTCAAACACCTGCGGGCCACACGGACAATCTTACGGGCGTCTTCACCGGGCGTGCCAATTAAAAAGGTTTTGTTGGCATCCGCATAGTATCCGTCCAGAATCGAGGTGATATCAATATTGACAATATCCCCGTCCGCGAGGGTGCGGGGCCCCGGGATGCCGTGACAGATCACCTCATTGATGGAGACACAGACGCTTTTGGGAAAGCCCCGATAATTGAGCGGCGCCGGGATGGCCCCGTGACGGATAGTGAAGTCGTGGACAATGGTGTTGATCTCATCGGTGACCAGACCGGGGCGCAATACGGCTTCAACGGCCGCAAAGGTTTCCAGGACCAGCTGGCCGGCCCGACGGATTTTTTCGATATCGCGGGCCGCTTTCAGGCGGATATTGTAGCGTTTCTGGTAGACTTTGTGGAGGGCTTCGGGGGGCGGCGAGGTTCTTCCCATGCAGCAGTTTTTATATTTTTTACCGCTTCCGCAAGGGCAAGCAGCGTTGCGGCCGATCTTGGGCGGTTTTTTTTTCTGCTTCATCATGATCCGCTTCTTCTGGAAACGACCTTCCGGAGGTGCGCCCCTCTCCTTGGTTGGGGCCTCTATCGGCACCCCGCCCGTTTTATTTCAGGAAAGCAGGCGCCGGGCCGTCCAGTAAGTCTCCTGCCAGTAGTGTTCATCCAATCGGGAAATCGTGACCCCCTGGCGACTGGAGGCGTGGGCAAACTGCCCCCGGTCGAGATAGATGCCGACATGGCGTTTGCCATCCGCGAGGCGAAAGAAAACCAGATCCCCTGCGGCCAGACGTCCGGGGGCCACCGGCCGGCCGATTTTCGATAGGGCGGCTGTCGTGCGGGGCAGACGATATCCGAACAACTCCCGGTAAATTTGAACCACCAGTCCGGAACAATCAATGCCACGGCGATCATTTCCCCCCCATTGGTGGGGTGTGCCCTCCCAGGGTGCTACCGCGGCCCGCAGTTGCCCGGCGATGTCGCGGGGGTCAACAACCCCGCGGTCTGCGGAGGCCGCGGGGGGTGTGGTGCTGCATCCACAGGCCCACACTATAAGCCAGGCCACCACAAGTCCAGTCCCGATTCGCCCGGTGGTCATCGCGCTTCTCCCGTGAGGCGCCCCTCGCCAAGCGGAAGGCCTCAGGCCGCTACCCGGCGGCGTATGGCGCAGGTCCCGGCCCCCTGTAACCAAAGCGACGGGCCGGGTCAGGGGCCATATCGCCCCGGATTTATCGTCTCCTTCCAGGTTTTCTACCAGAGGTGGCGGGTTTCGATCAACACGACAAGCAAAAGGCCCGCATTGCTATGGCGCCACCATCTTGCGGCGGTTCAGCAGCGGCGGCCTGTCGCCAGACTGGGCCGCGCTTCGACCCGGCCGAATTCCGTCGGCCGATGCTCGGGCGGGGCCTTGGACCTCAACCGCAACCCGCTTTCCGTCAACCTTCACGGCTGGACAACGCTGACCCGCTCAATGACCACGGGTGCTATGGGAACATCCCGATACCCGCCTCTGCGACCGGTGTTGACCGCTTCGATCGCCGCGACGACATCCATGCCCTTGACCACGCGCCCGAAGACACAGTAACCCCAGCCCTGGACCGTCTTCTGCTGGAAGTCGAGGTTGGGATTGTCTTTGGTATTGATAAAAAACAGCGCCGTCGCCGAATGGGGGTCCCCGGTGCGCGCCATGGCAATCGTGCCCCGCCGGTTTTTGAGACCGTTGTCGGCCTCATTCTTGATCGGCGGCCGGGTGGTTTTGCGCGCCATCGCTTCCGTCAGGCCGCCCCCCTGGATCATAAAGTTCTTGATGACCCGATGAAAGACGGTGCCGTCATAGAAGCCGCTGTCGACATATTGCAGAAAATTGGCCACCGTAGCGGGGGCCCGATGGGCCGATAACTCCAGCACAATGATCCCTTTGCTGGTTTCCATCTGCACGCGGGGACTGGCGGCCCATACCTCCCCCAGACCTAGAATGAGCACCATGGCCGTCAATAGAATGATTGTCTTGCGCAAGATCGCCTCCTTGATCAAATGGATCGTCTGCGGCCGCCATGTCGATCGCCGCAGTACGGGAACACCACGAAATTAACACCAAACCCGATCACTGCCAAGGGGCCGGCAGCCGTTTCGGCAGTCCTATCGCCGTGCCATCCCCTTGAAGACCCCTTTATAATAATTTTTAAATATCATCAATTGGTTATTCATCAACCCCTTCGTCTTTGCAACTCCAGAAAGGGTTTGACACAACGATAGCGTATTGGCTAAACTTCGGAGTGCCTAAATTTTTTGCACGCCTGCCCCTGACTGGCCCCATGGCATCAAAGCTGGGGGCCCACCGTATGCATGGGGATTCCGATACGGCTGCGGCCCCGGCAGACTTAAGCTGCGGCCTGCTGGCGTGCACCGCCGTCGGCATCGCGCGGAAAACGGTAGCCAGGCCCCCAAGAGGTTTTCGCCAGACAAACGAACGACCCCGAGGTGATCCGATGAGCCCAGTGGATGAACTCAGCGCCAGTATGGAAGACTATCTGGAGGCGATTTACCACATTGTCACCGTCAAACAGGCCGCCCGCGCCAAGGACATCGCCAAACGACTGGCCGTCAATAACTCTTCCGTCACAGGCGCCCTGCGCACCCTTTCCGACAAGGGATTCATCAACTATGCCCCCTACGACGTCATTACCCTGACGCCCAAAGGCCATAAACACGCCGAAGACGTCGTCCGACGCCACGAGGCCCTGATGGACTTTTTCACCAAGGTGTTGTGCATCGACCAGGCCGAGGCCTCGGATGCGGCTTGTAAAATGGAGCATGCCGTATCACGTACCATCTTGGATCGACTCATTCGTTTCGTCGAGTTTCTCGAAATCTGCCCCCGGGGCGGCGAATCCCTGATCCAGGGCTTCAACAATCACTGCCGTCAGGAAGGCTCCTCCATCACCTGCAGCGACTCTTTGGCCCGTTGTCTCGCGGATATGCAACAGCGTCAGAAAGATATCGAAGGCGACCTGCTGGACACGGTCCCTCTGACCGATCTCCAGGATCACCAGCGGGGCAAGATCTTAAAAATCAGAGGCAAGGGGGGCATCAGCAAGCAGTTGGCCGAAATGGAGATTACCCCCGGGGGCATCGTCGAAGTGATCCAGCGAAACGCTGAAACCGGGGCCTTGGCCATCAAGGTCAGGGGATACCGCCTGTCGCTGAGCACCGAGGAAGCCGCTAAAATCCTGGTCGAACGCTCCAACGCCTGAGCTCATTGCCGGCGGATCGCCCCTTCTCCCGCCAGGCGGCCCGCAGGCCGTCCGGAGCCTGCCGGTCACCCGGATATAGGCCGCCATTCCCCCCTCCCGGGAGATATTGTTATCAAATAATCAGGTTACCCCATGGCGATGGGAAATATCCGGGCTGGCGGCGGGCCGTCAGTTGTAAATATCAACCGGCGGCAACCAAACCCGCAGGCGGGTGGTCAACGTTCCACGGCCCCGATCAAGGCGCGCAGTTTCTCGGTCAGCATATCGGGCAGCGGATAATCCTGCGCCGTCGATTGGCACAGCTCAACGGTACGCTGAAGGGTCTCGAAGCAGGCCTGGCAGTGGCAGCAGGCGCGCAGATGGGCATCCATGCGGGCACGCATCGCATCGTTCAACTCGCGGTCGATATAGGCCGACATTTGCTCGAAAAGCGCCAGGCACTTGTGATGATCGTGATCGTCAGGCGTCATGATCGAAATATCCCTTTAATTTTTCCCGCAGAAACAACCGCGCACGATGCAGGCGGACCTTCGTATTGGCGATGGAGATGCCCAGGATCTGGGCCGTCTCTTCGGTTGAAAAGCCCTCCTGGTCCCTCAGGATCACCACCATGCGATACTTCTTGGGCAGTTCAATGATCGCCTTTTGGATATGCGCGGCCAATTCTTCGTTCAGCAGCTGTTCCAGCGGCCGCTGTGCCCAGGCCGGGGCCCGGTCGGGAAGCGCATCGCCTTCCCCGGGCATGAACTCTTCCAGTGAAATTTCACGCTCCGGGGCGTGCTTGGGTTTGCGTTTGGCTTTCAGGCAGGTCGTGGTGGCCACCCGGTACATCCAGTTTTTGAAACGACTTTCATAGCGGAAGCCCTCCAGATAGCGGAAGACGTTCAAAAACGTTTCCTGGACCATATCTTCCGCATCGCGGGGCTCGCCGCACATGCGCATACCGAAGTTGTAAAGCTTTTGCTGATATTTTTCCACCAGCCGTGGAAACAGATCCGTCCGGCCGCTATTGATGGTCCGAACCAGTTCGAAGTCCTCGTCGTGAACTTTTTTTTTCCTGTTCATCTTCGTCGGTCTGATCATCCTTGCTTGTCACCTGACAAGCATTGCGCATTCAGGTCGATACACCGAATTTGGGCAGGATATACAGTTGCAGCAGCAGCCAAACCCCCAAAATAATCAGCGGCAATAACAATTCTTGCATGTCGTGCGCTCCCTATCCATAGTGATTTAACGAATCGTTGTCCACCGTTTTCTGGCCATCAGCCCCCAGGCTCCCGCCAGCAGAAACACCATCACGGCCGCCAGGTGCAGAATATCCAGAAAAATAATCAGGCCGGATGACAGGTAGTACCCTTCGTAGTTTTTCACCACCCGCAGGATGCCCGTGATGACGATGACAAGCATGATGATGCCCTGGATCGCGCCGTAGCAGCTGATGCGCCGTCGGGGGCGTTCGGCAACGATATACCGGGTAAGATAATAGGCCCCCACCGCCAGGAGGACGGCCGCCCCCAGGTAGTGGATATAATGGGTGACATAAAACTGCGCCAGCCACCCTAGCCCGGGAATATCCGCAATATAGTAGCGTTTGAAAATGGGCATCTGGCCAAAGCCGCTCAGCGCCATGAAGAGCAGCAAGATCATGTAAAGGGCACGCGTCCGGGCGGTCATCATACCGTCGGCAGTGCGTGCAACAGTTTTGCCAGACATATCAAACTCCCTAGGGTCAGTGATCTGCGTATCAATCCGTTTGCGAGCCGGCGTTCCCGTTTGGGGTGCGCCCCAGACGGCGGGCCGCCTTCAGATAGCGTCCCAGGGCCGTGGCCGCGCCGGCGATCGGTGCGATCAGCAAGGCCGCCCCGATATTGTTGGCCTCGGCCATGCGGTCATCCGCCGGACCCAGGTGCGGCCGTCCGGGCCCCTTGGCAATGGCCGCATTGATGGCCTCAAAAGGAACCGGGGAAACGTAAAGCGTATTGGTGCCGCCGTTTTCATGCTCGCCGTAGACATAGCCGCCGATCTCACGGGCCCGGGCATGGGCCTGGGCCACGATCTCGGCGCGCGGTCCGATGGTCTGAACGTCTTCCGGGCAGGCCTCGATGCAGGCCGGCAGGTTATTTTGGGCCACGCGGTCGTAACAGCGGTCGCATTTGTTCATGATCCCGTTGCCCGCCAGGGAAGGCAGCAGCTTGAGATAAAGCCCGTCGCCCGTTTGCCGCTGGGGAATGTCCCACGGGCAGACCGCCTTGCACTTGCTGCCGCCAAGGCACATATCCGTGTCGATCCGCGATATGCCGTTCTGGTACTGGCGCGACGCGCCCCAGGGGCAGAGCTTCACGCAGGGCGGGTTGGTGCAGTGCATGCAGCGCCGGGGAATGGTCAGCTCGATCTCCTCGCCGTCCACCATCACGGTGGCCGTCTGGATAAACAGCCAGTTGTAAGGGGTCAGACGGTCGTCCACATCCTGTTTGTCGGACCAGTCGGACACCTTGACCCGCTCCGGGTACATCTTTGGAAACGGCTTTTCAGGATTGGGGAACTTGTGGTCGTTGGATTCCCGGCAGGCCTCCACACAGGCCCCGCAGCCAATGCAGCGCGTGATATCCATCAAGGTTGCCAGGTGCGCGTCGCGCGCCGGGGTCTCTGCCGCCTCGGCCACGGCCTCTCCGGCGGCCAGCGTTCCCGCTGCCAATAGTCCTGATTTTAAAAACGTCCGCCGTGAAATGGGCTTCGCCATTGTCGGCCTACCTCCATGCTGGGATGGTTCGAACCTATTCTGAAATCAGTCCTGTAGAGACGCCCGATGGGATTCGGTTAC
>JASFFM010000054.1:0-15065 GCA_050124295.1 Desulfobacterales bacterium
CTCCTCCGAACGTGGGCACTTTGCGCTTGAACCAACGGCGAACCCGTCATTGCGGATTGAAAACCAAAGAAGATTGAATTCGTGCTTATGGAAGACCGCGACGCACTGCTCAAATACACCATCCCGCAGCTTTTGCGCTGGCGGGTGCGGCAATCCGGCGACAAGGTGGCCCTGCGCGAAAAGGATTTCGGTCGCTGGAACACCTACACCTGGGACCAGTACTATGCCCATGTCCGCAAATCCGGTTTGGGCCTGGCCAAACTGGGCTTGGCCAAGGGCGACCGGATCGCCCTGATCGGGGACAATATTCCGGAACTGCTGTTTGTGGCCGTGGGGGCCCAGGCCCTGGGCGGCATCTCGGCCGGTCTTTACCAGTCCAGCCTGCCGCAGGAAATCGCGGGGATTCTGAACTATCTGGGGGTCAGCGTGGTCTTCTGCGACGATCAGGAGCAGGTGGACAAGCTGATCGAAATCCGCGAGGAGATTCCCCAGGTGCGCAGGGTGATTTACGAGGATCCGCGGGGCATGCGCAGCTACCGCTCCGACGACTGGTTCATGCCGGTCGAAGCCCTGTATGCCCTGGGGGATGACGCCCATGAGGCGGATCCCGAACAGTTCGAGCGCCTGGTGGATCAGGGTTCCCCGGACGACGTCTGCCACCTCTGCCTGACCTCGGGGACCACCGGACTGCCCAAGGGCGCCGAGATGATGCACCGCAACTATATCAATATGGGCCTGCAGATCACCAAGGTCGATCCCCTGCGGGAGACGGACGAATACCTGTCTTTTCTGCCCTTTGCCTGGATCGGCGAGCAGATGAACTCTTTCGGGGTGGCCCTGGCCACCGGCATCACGGTCAATTTCCCGGAATCGGTCGAGACCGCCATGGAGGACCTGAAAGAAATCGGTCCCCATTTTGTCTTCGGCGCCCCCCGCATCTACGAAACCATCCGCTCCCAGATCTGGCTTAAAATCGATGAGTCCTACCGGCTGAACCGGCTCTTCTACCGTTATTTCATGAAGGTCGGTGAAGCCGCGGCCACCTACCGCATGTCCGGCCAACCCATGCCCCCCCTGCTGGCCCTCAAGGCTTGGCTGGGCCAGACCATGGTCTTCCGGCCCCTGATCAACCAGATCGGGTTCCTGCGGCTGCGCCGGGCTTACACGGGCGGGGCGGCCCTGGGGCCGGATTTGTTCACCTTCTACCAGGCCATCGGTATCAACTTGAAACAGATCTATGGGCAGACCGAAATTACGGGTATTGCCTACATGCACTCCGATGGCGACGTGACCCCCGATACGGTGGGCATTCCCTTGCCCAAGACCGAATGCAAAATCTCCGCCGAGGGTGAAATCCTCTCCCGCTCGCCCTCCGTGTGCCGGGGCTACTACCAATTGCCCGACAAGACCGAAGAGCTGCTGGCGGGCGGATGGCTGCATTCCGGCGATGCGGGTTATATCGACGAGAAAGGCCACCTGGTGGTCATCGACCGGCTTTCGGATGTGATGCACAACCGTGAAGGGGAAATGTTCAGCCCCCAGTTTCTGGAAAACAAGCTCAAATTCAGCCCCTACATCAAGGAGGCGGTGATCTTTGGCGACAAGATGGATTTTGTTTCCGCCCTGATCAACATCGACCCGATCATCGTGGGCAAATGGGCCGAAGACCGGGGTATTTCGTTCACGACCTATATGGACCTGTCGCTCAAGCCGGAAGTGGCCGAGCTGATTGGCGAGCAGATCGAAGCATTCAACCAAAGCGTGGAAAAACCCCATTTCCGCATCCGGCGTTGGGCCATGCTCTACAAGCTGCTGGACGTGGATGACGGCGAATTGACCAAGACCGGCAAAATCCGGCGTAAATTCGTGCGCGAAAAATACACCGATCTATACGCGACGCTTTACGATCCGGCGATCAAGGAAAAAACGGTCGAAGCGCAGTTCCAGTACCAGGACGGTCAGACCACCACGGTGGAAACCCTCCTGCCGTTCTACACGATAGAAGAGGTGTCATGAGTTATTTTTTTCAGCTGGTCGTCAGCGGTATCGTGGTCGGCTCGATCTATGCGCTGTCGGCCCTGGGATTCGTCTTGATTTATAAATCCAGCCGGGTGCTGAATATCGCCCACGGCCAGATCATTGCCGCGGGGGCGTTTATTGCCTACGCCCTCACGGTCATGGGCGGCATACCCATTTATATTTCCTTTTTTATCAGCGTCGTGATCACCTTTTTCCTGGCCATGAGTGTGGAGCGTGTCTTCCTGCGCCGTCTGATCGGCGAGCCGATCATTTCGGTCATCATGGTGACCATCGGCCTGATGTCGATTATCGACGGTCTGGTCTATCTGACACCCTTCGGCACGGAAAATTTCTCGTTTCCCGAGTTTCTTCCCAACACGCCCATTTCTTTCGGCGGGGTTTCCATTTCCTGGACCCAGCTGGTGGGGGTCATCATCACCACCATCATGATCGGCGCCTTCTCCTGGTTTTTCAAACGTTCCACCATCGGGGTTTCCATGCGCGCCGTGTCGGACGATCAGCTGGCTTCCATGTCGGTGGGGATATCGGTACCCAAAGTTTTCGGGCTGGCCTGGGCCACGGCCGGCCTGAGTGCGGCCGCCGCCGGAGGTATCATCGGCAACATTACCGGTTTGAACTTCGATACCCTGCATGCCTTCGGCATCACGGTGTTCCCGGTGGTGATCCTGGGCGGCTTGGATTCCATTTTCGGCGCCGTGGTGGCCGGGATCATCATGGGGCTGATCCAGCAGTTTGCGGCCGGCTATCTGGACGGCAACTGGGGGCTCAACGGAACGGCGGACGTCCTGCCGTACATCATCCTGCTGATTATTCTTCTGTTCAAGCCGCACGGCCTGTTCGGTATTCACGAAATCGAGCGAGTGTAATCTATGTCTGCCAATCGATGGTTTGCGACAGGTAACTTTTTTGCCACCTACCGGGATGAGCAGCGCATCTTCCACACCCACCTCGATCGGCTCATTTTCGCCGTGCTGCTGTCAGCCCTGTTTATCTGGCCGCTGTTTTATACGCCCAGCAACAAATATATGCTGGTGATCGATAATATTCTGATTGCCGTGGTGGCGATTTACGGGTTGAATCTGGTAACGGGATTCGCGGGTCTGATCTCCATCGGGCATGCGGCCTTCGTCGGCGTGGGAGCGTATACGCTGGCCACGTTTTCGCAATTGCTGGGGGACAGCCATGCCATCATCACCCATGCCTGGCCGCTGATGATCCTGGTTTGCGGCTGTGTCGGGGCTTTATTTGGTGCCTTCGTCGGTCTTCCGGCGATCCGGATCAAACATCTCTACCTGGCGATCGCCACCCTGTCGTTTCAGATGATTTTCCAGTGGACGATCAATTTCCTGACCTTCTTCGATCAGGGGCAGACGATCTATATTGGCCGTATTCGCTGGGTTACCGGATGGGTGGAACGCAATGAACATTATCTTTTCTGGTACTACGTGATTCTGGTCATTGTGGTCTTGATGGGGTTTGGGGTTCGCAACCTGATGCGGACCCGCTATGGGCGCTGTCTGATCGCGGTGCGCGACAACGACCGGGCGGCGGATGCCATGGGTATGCACCCGGGGTTGACCAAAGTATATGCCTTCGCCCTGGCGGGGTTTTTTGCCGGGGTGGCCGGCGCCCTGCACGCCTATCTCTATCGAGGGGTCGGCATCGAGTCCTTCACGCTGCACCAGTCGATCTCTTATCTGGCCATGGCCATTGTGGGCGGGTTGGGTACGCTACCCGGCTGTTTTCTGGGGCCGGCCGCAATCCGGCTGCTGGACTTGCAGGTGGAGCATCTGGCCGAATGGATGGGCCATGTTTTTCCGGCCGCCATGAACCTTGCCACCGCCTTCAAACCCTTGGCCTTTGGCCTGGTCATCGTGCTTTTCTTGATGTACGAACCGCGCGGTATCGCCAATTGGTGGCGCATCACGCGCACCTATTTGAAGCTGTGGCCGTTTCGATATTGAGGAAATGGCCGCATGAAATGATAAGCCGTTAGGTCTCTTCGATTTTGAGCGACCCAAAACACAACCAGCAATAAGGGGGGGAAGATGAAGAAAAAGAGCGCTGTTCTATGCATTATGTTGATGGTTTGTGCACTTTTTCTGGTTCAGTCCTGTGCCAAGGAGGAAGAAGAGAAGGCCGCCGTCGCGGTGCAAGAGGATATAGGGCCCAAAGTCTACAAGATCGGTCTGTCCCTGGCGATCACCGGGCCGACTTCCGATGCCGGCAATCCCTACTCCAAAGGTGTGGAGGATTATTTCAAGTATGTCAACGAGTCAGGCATGCTAGGCGAGGACACGATCGAGTATTTCATCCGCGACGACCAGTATAAAACCGATGTCACCAAACGGAATTTCGAGGATTTTTTGGCCGAAGGAATCGTCTTCTATCTCAACTATTCGACCGGCAGTACCTTGGGATTGAAACGGGACTTCGAGGAAGAAAAAATGCCCGTGGTGCCCGCTTCCTTTCATGCCGGCAATTTGGATGACTCCAATTTCATCTTTCTGCCGATCGCCTCGTATTCCAAACAGATGATCGGTCTGGCCGAATATGTGGCCAACAACCACCAGGGCGGAAAAGCCAAAGTGGCCCTCTTCATTCATCCGTCCGCTTTTGGGCGCGGTCCGGTGGAGGACACCCAAAAGGCGGTGGAAAAAGGACTCAACATCGAGATCGTCGAAGTGGTCGAGCATGGGAAAGACCTGGACAATACGGCGACCTTGCAGCGCCTGATGAGCAAAGGCGTTCAATATGTCATTTGCCACACGGTGCAGTCGCCGGTGGCCACCCTGATCAAGGATGCGCAGCGCTTGGGCATCACGGCGACCGGTTTCGGCGACGAAGGCAAATTGACCTTCTTGGGCGCCCATTACACGGGCGGCAACGACTTGATCGCCCTGGCCGGGTCGGCTGCCGACAACTATTACTGGAGCACCTCCTACACCCTGACATCCGAAGCGGGCCCCGGCACGGTAGCGCAACTCGATCTGGCCAAGAAATACGGGCGTGACGACAAAGCCGCCAACTCGCACAACTACACCAACGGGGTCATGGTGGCCCAAATCGCAGCCGAGGTCATTCGCCGGGCCAAAGCCGAGGGTAAGGAGATCAACCGTGAATCTCTCTATCAGGAATTGCTGAGCATGAACGGATACAATGCCTTCTATCCACTGACCACGGTGGGTCCCGTGACCTACTCCGACACGGACAAGGAAGGCGTGGACGAACTTCAGATATACCGGGTCGAGGAGGGGGTCTTCAATGGCGTGGGCACGCCCTTTGTGCCGGCTTATGCCATGAAATAGAAAGCGTCTGCGCAGGCGGCCGGCCGTTGGTTTGGCCGGCGGCCTGCCGCGACGACGGCAACTTGCAGGATCGTAGGAAGGAAGCAGGATGGCGGCAGACCAATCCAATGGCAACCTGCTGGAAGTCAACAACATCGAGGTGGTCTACAACGACATCATCCAGGTGCTGCGGGGGGTCAGTCTGCATGTGGCCCCGGGCAACATCGTGGCCCTGCTGGGCACCAACGGGGCCGGCAAGACCACCACCCTGCGGGCCATCAGCGGGTTGCTGAAACCCGAGAACGGTTTTATCCGCGACGGCTATATCAAATTCGACGGTGCCGACATCACCAACCGCCTGGGAACCCATGTGGTCCGGCGGGGGGCTGTGATGGTCCCCGAGGGCCGTCGGGTGTTCAAGCATCTCACCGTGGATGAAAACATCCGCGTGGGCTCCATCACCCGCACCGACGGCAGCCGCAATATCCGGGCCGACCACGCCCAGATGTACCAGCATTTTCCCCGTCTATCGGAAATCACCCACCGCATGGCGGGTTACTGCTCGGGGGGTGAGCAGCAGATGATCGCCATTGCCCGGGCCCTGATGGCGGCCCCCAAGATGCTCATGCTCGACGAACCCTCGCTCGGGTTGGCGCCCCTGCTGGTCAAGGAGATCTTTCGGAATATCGAATTGATCAATCAGGAGTTGAAGACCACGATCCTGGTGGTGGAGCAGAACGCCAAGATCGCGCTCAAGGTCTCCGACTACGCCTATATCATGGAATCGGGCAAGATCGTGATGGAGGGCCCCTCCCGGGAACTCCAGGACAACCCCGACGTCAAAGAATTCTACATGGGGATCACCCAGGGGGGCGGGCGGAAATCATTCAAGGAAGTGAAGTCGTATAAACGGCGCAAGCGCTGGATGTAGCTGTGATTCGGCAGAGAGATCATCTTTTGGTCCCTGGCGGCGTTCTCGCCGGTTGACGATCCTCGACGTAGCTCTGGCTACGCCTGCGGTCGCCAATCCGACTGCGGCCTTGCCGGGAACCAAAACCTGCCCCCTCTGCCGAACCACAGATGCTATTAAACATAAAAAACCCTTTAACTGGAGCGATCGTTTAGGCGGCAGTGGTAGCGCCAACGGAAATGCCTGCTACAGACCCTGGCGATTCGATAAGACGATTATCAGGGAAGGTCATTGTGCAGAAAAAATACCTGGTGGCCTACAATGGATCGGTCGCGGCCCAGGCGGCCCTGGCGCTTGCCAAGCACCAGGCGCTGCTGCGCGGATCGCATGTTTATGTGGTGACCTCCATGGAGGGCGGCACCAAGGAAAAACCCGAGGTCATCAGCGCGGCGAATTTTGCCCTGGAAGAGGCTGGCGATGAACTCAAGGCGGCCGGCGTCGCCTGCGATGTCCATCAACTCGTGCGCGGGTTGTCGCCTGGTGAAGACATTGTCAAATTTGCCGCCGACAAGGCGGTTGATTTTATATTTGTCGGTATCGAGAAGCAATCGCGCACGCAGAAAATCTTCCTTGGATCCACGGCCCAGTACATCATCCTCAAGTCCCATTGCCCGGTCGTGACGGTCAAACCCTGATGGATTCGCCAGACATCCGATTCCCCTGAGGCGGACAGTGCGTCCCGCTAAAAGAGATGCCTCGGGGCGTTGCGCGTAGCCCTCCGCACCGGGATGTAGGAAACGTGCGCTGCGCTCCCCGGAATTCGCCCGCCTTGATTCCGTGCGCCATACCAAGCCGCCGCCTCCCGACCGGCGGCCGACATTTCCACCCTTTATCGAACATGCGGTTTACAGCGGCCGGCGGCGCAGGAACGGACGGATGCCCAACCGGTCCCGCAACTGTCGTTGGATGCGCAGGGCCTCCTGCTCGTCTGCGCAGGGGCCGACCATCACCCGGTGCCAGGTCGCGCCCTGGTGCATTTCGCTATGGACGGCGACCGGAAAACCCATGGCTTGTAGATCGTTGCGCTGCTCCAGCGCCAGTTGGTGATCGAGAAAGGCGCCCACCTGCAGCTCGAAGAGATAGGCGGCGGCCACGGGGGCCGGGGCATGGGGGCCGGGAATACGATCGGCCAGGGTGCGGGTGAGCTCGTCCACGGCCCTGACGATCTGGCTGTCGCGTAAGTTCCACCCGGAACGTGCCCCGGTGAGGGGGATACCGAGGGGCGTGAGCGGCATTCCGCCGTCATGCAGGCGGGCGACGTGGCTGTCCGTCCACAGGCGTCGTCCGTCATGGGTGGTATGGATGGCGATGCGAGCCCCGATACTCAGCTGGGAATAGATCCCCATGTAAAGACGCTCGAATTCCGTGACCTCTCCGGTCACGATGGCATCGCACCCCAGCCGGGCGCCCAGATCGCGCAAAAGGGCTGGGGTCAGCGCACGGGTCGAGATCTTCGCTTCACCGGACAGGATGCGATCGATATCATCCAGTTCGACATCCTTGAACCGGCGATGGCTGAGATGGTCGTACATGCTGACCCTTACGATCCGGCTGAGTTCCGGGATGTCGGTCTGGTTGGCGAAGGGAAGAATGGCGATGGACCGCGGTGGCGATGCAATGTGGGGGGCGGCCATTTCCTGGTAAACCACCGGGCGGCGTGCAAAGCAACCCGCCGCCAATAGCAGGGCGCCCGCGGCTGCAAGCATGGCCAGGATCAGCCGCCAGCGGAAGATTATACGGGTTTTGGTTTCATAAGCCATACCGACGATTCCGAGGGCCGTTTGCGGATGGGTCACGGGTAAGGGTCCGCGGCCTGTGCCGCCGATTGCCGATCGTTGTCAAAGGGGTCGGGAGACGCTCTATTGTAGACCCTCACGGTAAAAAGTCAAAGCAAACCGACGGCCGTTCAGATTGACTATCAAGGGGCAATACCGTATATTGGCCTTCCATCAGTGACAGGTTCGTATTCGATCCCCTATCCGCGTTGCGCGTCACCTCGCGTCACTGCGGCGTACGCCAAGGGGCCCGCATTCCTCGGGATGCGCAAGCCATCGCGCGGACCTTTTTTGGAATCTGTCGGCAGGGCGCCATGTTACGGATTCATGATGCGAGGGTCCTGCCCGCGCCCATTCGAGGGGCGGCATCGGTCGTCCCTGGTCACAAAAGCCAGAGAGGATTTGGCGCCATGGTCAGAACAGAGATCTCCTTGTTTCTTTTGAATGCACCGGGTGAGTTGGGCAAGCTTTCGGCCTTGTTCGCCAAGGCGGGCATCAATATCGACGCCATCACCATTCAGGATGCCTCCAGTTATGTCCAGTCGCTGTTCAAGGCGCGGGGCAAATCCCTCAAACGCATCGCTTCTGCCGCGAGTTACAATTCCATGCGCAAGGATTCCGCCGAGTTTGCCTTGATCCGCCTGCTGCCGGCCGACGGAAAAACCAATGCCGCCATCGATCTTCTTTCCAAAAACGACTACCTCTTCGACATGCTGCCGGTCATTGCCCTGGAGTTGGACAATAGGCCCGGGGCCCTGGCGGAGGTGACGGCCAAGTTCGGTGAGGCGGGTATCAATATCAACTATGTGTACGGTTCGGTGTCATCGCCAGAAGAAAAATGCCTCTTTGTTTTCTGCCCGGAAGATATCGACCTGGCCGCCAAAATATTCGATTAATACCAATCCCCTGCGGTCCATACCTGTGCAGGGCCGATCCCCATCCACCTGACCCCGGGACACGGTCGTGAAAGCTGGCGTCGTATGTCCACCAATTGGTATAACCGGCCCTTTTTTCGCCTTGGCCCTCCAACCCGCACAATCCTGAAATAGGGCCGCCCACTTGCTTGGCGGCCTTGGTTGCCTGCCTTAAGGGAAGGTTGCCGCCAATGGGTCCGCTAACCCTTGGTGAGCGGCGCATGTCCTTTTCACCCGGCGGGCAAGCCCGGGGCATCCCTATCCAGCGTGGGCAGGCGCTTGCGGTGGCCTGCCTACCGCGGAGCGCCGCAAGGCCTTGTACGGGAGGCCTGCAACACGTGAAATCGCCGCGCCAGATCCATGGGCTGGAACCGGTGGATCGTTGGCCAAATAATCCCGCCGAAAGAGGTAAACTTTTGGGGAGACCGGCCGATAAAGATTGGCAGGAGGGCGTTGCTGTATGTACCGACGGACCGATGGCCTTGAAAACAATTCCGAAATGCCTGATGGCGCTGTGGCCCGCGAAGCTGCCGAAGCACTTCCGGCGAGCGATAGACAGCGCAAACAGGTCCTGGTCGTCGATGACGAACGCCCGATCCGGATGCTGCTGCAGAAAATCCTGGAAGCCAACGGGTACGTCTGCCGAACGGCCGAAGATGCCGCCCAGGCCAGGATTCTGATGGCGGAGCAGGTCAGCGACCTCATCCTCTGCGACATCAACATGCCGGGTGAATCCGGGCTGGATTTTATCCGTCATGTGCTCAAGGCCTACCCCGAAACCGCCGCCATCATGGTATCGGCCATCGGGGATCCCCTGCTGGCCGAATCCATGCTGCAACTGGGCGTTTACGACTATATTATCAAGCCCATGGATCGCAACGGGATTCTCATCAGTGTGGCCAACGCCTTTCGCCGGCGCGACCTTGAAATCGCCAACCGCTCCTATCGCCGCAACCTCGAGCACATGGTGGACGAGCGCACCGAATCTCTCCAGCGCAGCATGAAAAAGCTGGAAAATGCCATGAACGGCATCGTCCGGGCCATTGCCCATACGGTTGAGACCCGCGATCCCTACACGGCGGGGCACCAGCGCCGCGTGGCCGAGCTGGCCGTGGCCATCGCCGAAACGGTGGGTTTTGGAAGGGATAAAATCGAGGCCGTGCGGGTGGCGGCCATCATCCATGACCTGGGCAAAATCAGCGTTCCGGCGGAAATATTGAGCAAACCCAGTCGCTTGACGGTCAATGAATTCAACCTGATCAAAGAACATCCCCAGGTAGGCTATGACATCTTGAAGGATATCGAATTTCCCTGGGAGATTGCCACCATGGTCTATCAACACCACGAAAAGCTGGACGGCAGCGGGTACCCCCTCGGGGTGTCCGGCGACGACATCCTGCCCGAGTCGCGCGTGCTGACCGTGGCCGACATTGTCGAGGCCATGGCATCGCATCGCCCCTATCGGCCGGGCCTGGGGATCGATGTGGCCCTCGGGGAAATCGATAAAAACAAGGGCCGGCTTTATGATCCGGAAGTCGCGGCGGCCTGCCAGGCCCTGTTCAATGAAAAAGGATTCTCCTTCGAGACCTAATCCCATTCCTCCCAAACGACGTTTCCTGCGGTCCGGCCGCCCCGCAGAATCATTTTCCAGCCAGGCTAGGGCCGGCGTTTATCCTTGAGCAGGTGATTGCTGATGACCACCCGCTGGATTTCCGATGTGCCCTCGTAGATCGTAAAGACCCGCGCGTCCCGGTAGTAGCGCTCCACTTCATAATCCTTGGTAAAACCGTATCCCCCGTGGATCTGGATCGCCTGGGCCGTGATCCGGTTGACCATCTCGGAGGCGAACAGTTTGGCCATGGAGGCCTGGCGGGTGTATTTGGCGCCCTGGTCCTTCATGGCCGCCGCCGACATGGTCAACTGGCGGGCGGCTTCCAGTTCCGTGGCCATGTCGGCAATCATCCAGCGCAACCCTTGAAATTTGGAAATCTTCTGGCCGAATTGGGATCGCTGTTTGGCGTAC
Source organism: Desulfobacterales bacterium (assembly GCA_050124295.1). Lineage (GTDB taxonomy): Bacteria > Desulfobacterota > Desulfobacteria > Desulfobacterales > UBA5852 > JABZFP01. The sequence continues at coordinate 11,010 of JASFFM010000054.1, forward strand.
TTGATGGACGCGTCCAAGGCCGCCTGGGCCACGCCGATGGATTGCGCGGCAATGCCGATGCGGCCGCCGTCCAAGGCCGTCATGGCCAGCTTGAAACCCTCACCCTCCTGCCCCAGGAGATGATCGACCGGCACCCGGCAGTCGTCGAAGAGAAGATCGGTGGTGTCGGAGGCCCGCAGACCCATTTTGTCTTCGGTGTGGCCGACGCTGAATCCGGGTGTGCCCTTTTTCACGATAAAGGCACTGATCCCCCTGTGCTTCTGACTCTCATCGGTCTTGGCGGTGACGATGACAAGATGGGCATTCTTGCCGGTGGTGGTGAAGCGTTTGGTGCCGTTGATCACGTATTCGTCGCCGTCGCGCACGGCGGTCGTGATCTGGCTGACCGGATCGGAACCGGCTTCCGGCTCCGTCAGCCCGAAGGCCCCCAGCATCTTGCCGGCGGCCAGCTCGGGCAGGTATTGGGTCTTCTGCGCTTCAGAGCCGAAACGCAGAATGCTTTCGCAGACGATCGAGTTGTGAACCGACATCACCACGGCCGTGGCCGCGCAGGAATAGGCAATCTCGGACAGGGCCAGGACGTAACTGATCGTATCGGCGCCCTCACCGCCATACTCCGGGGGGACCATCATCCCCAAAAGCCCCAGTTCGGCCATTTTTTTGAGGTTGTCCGCCGGGAATTCCTTGCTGCGGTCCCGCTCCGCCGCCGTGGGGGCGATCACTTTGCGGGAAAATTCCCGTACCATGGACTGGATCATCAACTGTTCGTCGGTAAACCGGAAAAGCATAAATTCCTCCTGAGATTCCCAGCGTGGCAACGATCGATTGGCCGGCCTCGTCGGTCAGGGACCGTAAACGACGACCAGCATTTCCGCTTGGATCTCGCTGATATTGCGCATGCGGTGGCGGATGCCGGAGTTGAAGTGCAGTGAGTCGCCTTCTTCCAAAACGTTGATATGCTCGCCCACGGCGATTTCAACGGAACCCTGAAGGACGTAAACAAATTCTTCGCCTTCATGCTGGTAGCCGACCCCCTCGTGGTCTTTTTTGGGCTCGATGGCGATTTTGAAGGCTTTGAGGTGCTTATTTTCGGCCCCCGGGGTAAGGGTGGTGTAGGCATAGTTGTCCGTGCGCTTGGTGTAGGCCCGCACACGGTCCTGGAGGTGGGAGGCCTGCTCCCGCAGAAAAAAGGTGGAATCGATTTCCAACGCCCGGGCGATCTGGAGCAAGGCACCCACGGGTGGAATTTTCTTCCCCCCTTCGATCTGTTTCAGATAATCGATGGAAAATCCGGTTTCATTGGCCATGGCGTCCAGGGAGATTTTCTTTTTGGTGCGCACGGTCTTGATTTTTTTGCCTACCGATTCTATTTGGTCTTTCTTTTTCTTTGGCATACGGCCTCCCAGATGTTACTTGTTGCGCATGCATCATTCCCCCTGATGGATCGATGGGGGATGACACCATAACGTCTTCGACGCGGTCAATCCTTCGATGGTCGATGATCCTCGTCGTAGCGGTAAAACCCGCGGCCACTCTTGCGTCCCAGCCAGCCGGCCTCGACATATTGGCGCAGGAGGGGGCAGGGTCGGTATTTGGAATCGTTGAACCCCTCGTAGAGGGTTTGCATGATCGCCAGGCAGGTGTCCAACCCAATCAGATCCGCCAGGGCCAGAGGGCCCATGGGATGATTCATGCCCAGTTTCATGACCGTATCGATGGCTTCCGGCGCGCCCACATGATGGTAAAGGCAAAAGACGGCTTCGTTGATCATGGGCATGAGGATCCGATTGGCGATGAATCCGGGATAGTCATTGGCTTCGGCCGGTGTCTTGCCGAAGCGCTCGGCAAGCGCCCAGGTGAGCGTGAAGGTCTCCTGTGAGGTGGCCAGGCCCCGGATGACTTCCACGAGTTGCATGACCGGCACCGGATTCATGAAATGCATGCCGATCACCTTTTCCGGCCGGGCGGTCCGGGCCGCGATCCGGCCGATGGGAATCGACGATGTGTTGGTGGCCAGGATCACCGGCGCCGGGCAGATGGCATCGAGATCCCGGAAGATGGCGAACTTCAGATCCTCCCTCTCGGTGGCGGCCTCCACGACATAATCAACCCCGCCCATGTCCTCGAGATCCGTGCTGGTCTGGATGCGGCCCAGGATCACGGCCTCTTCTTCCGGGGTCAGGCGACCCTTGGCGACACCGCGCGCGAGGTTGGCGGCAATGCTTTGGCGCCCTTTGGCGACCAATTCGGCGTCGATATCGTTCATGACCACATCAAGCCCGCTGGTGGCCGCCACCTGGGCGATACCGCTTCCCATCTGGCCTGCGCCGACAACGCCGAAGACATTTAGGTCCATTTTCTCTTCCCCCCTATTTTTCCAGAACATCAAAAATTCAAATTGAAATCAGATTTCCATCGATAGTGTTTAATCCTTTAAAGATCCAGCACGGCACCAAGGATTTCTTTGGTTATGGTTCCTTTTCTTCCACGCGGAAGACGAACCAAAAGAAGACGCCCGCGCCCCGCTTGATCCTGCGCCTCGTCGATGCCGCCGGAGCGCGCGGAAACGCATCCCGCTTGCCAGCGGGATTCAAACAGTCCGCGCGCTTTTGACCGCCAGCATCACCGGTGCTCGGCGCGGGACAAAGGAAATCAAAATAATAGAAGCTAAAAACCGTTTATAAACCTCTTGCAGCTGGGGATTCGAGGTCTCTCCCTTGGCAGCAGAAACATCACCGCGACCCCTTTTTCTGCCCTAGCATTATCTCCATCGAAAAGGGTCCCAGGATTCAAGGGTTCCAGCGCAGGAGGATTCGAGGGAAAATCCCTTGACCCCTCGGGGCCATGACCCCTTGAATCCCTTCTTCAGGGTCTCGTCACCACCAAGGCCACAGCTTCCCCGCCACCGAGGCACAGCGAGGCCAGGCCTGTCTGTTTATCCTGACGGATCATCTCGTGCAGCAGGGTGACCAGCACCCGGCAGCCACTGGCCCCGATGGGGTGCCCCAGGGAAACCGCCCCGCCGTTGACATTGACCCGGGCCGGATCGAGTTTCAGCTCCCGCAGCACCGCCAGGGTGGAACCGCTGAAGGCTTCGTTGATCTCGAAAAGATCCACCGCCTCGGCCGTGATACCCTGTTTGGCCAGGCACTTGGGCACCGCCCAGATGGGGGCCACGAGCACATATTTCATCGCGATCCCGTAGGATGCCTGGGCGCCGATGCGGGCCAGGACGTGACAGCCCAGGGCGTCGGCTTTTTCGCGGGCCATGACCACCACGGCCGCGGCCCCGTCGCTGATGATCGAAGCATTCCCGGCTGTGGCCGTACCGGTCTTCTGAAAGGCGGGCGGCATGGCCGCAAGCCGGTCATAGGACGTTTCCCGGACGCATTCGTCGCGGTCGAAGGCCACCGGATCCTGCTTGCGCCGGGGGATTTCCACGGGCATGATTTCATCCTGGAACCGGCCGGCTGCCATGGCCTCCCGCGAACGGCGGTATGATTCGGCCGCATAGCGGTCCTGGTCTTCCCGGGACACGCCGTATTTTTCCGCGCACAGGTCGTTGGAGATGCCCATGTGGAAATCATTGACGTGGTCCCACAGGCCGTCGTGGATCATATGGTCCCGGAGCACGCCGTGTCCCAGGCGGTAGCCGGTGCGGGACTGATCTAAAAAATGGGGCGCCATGCTCATGTTTTCCATGCCGCCGGCCACGACCACGTCGGCATCGCCCACCTGAATGGCCTGGGCCGCCAGCATGACCGCCTTGAGACCCGATCCGCAGACCTTGTTGACCGTGATGCATTCCACGGTTTCGGGCAGGCCGGCCTTGTGCGCCGCCTGCTTGGCCGGGTTTTGCCCGTATCCCAGGGGCAGCACCTGGCCCATGATGGCTTCGTTAACGTCCGTTTTGGCGATACCGGCCCGCCGGATAGCCTCTGCGATCACCAGCCCCCCCAGCGTTGTGGCGCCCGTCTGACGCAGGGTCCCACCGAAGGCGCCCAACGGCGTCCGCAGCGCACTGACAATCACTGCTTCTCGCATATCCCCTCCCTG
>JASFFM010000055.1:0-14819 GCA_050124295.1 Desulfobacterales bacterium
TCTGGGAACTATCGGTGGCTTCCAGGTTCGATGGGGGGATGCCGAAAGCGGTCGGATCGAAGGGGATGGGCGATAGAAACCCGCCCCGCCGGCAATAGACATGATCCGGTTTGCGGATATCTTCACTGAAATAATCCTCCGGGGACCAGTGGGTCGGGGGAACGTCGGAGATGGCATCCTTCCCGTGGTAGAGCAGGTGCCAATAGGCTTTGAGGCCGGAAGCATGGGGGAAAAAACAGCCCATACTGATGATGGCGACAGGGGGGGGGGTCATGTGTTGGTGTTCGTTAACATCCATGGATTAATTCCTAAAACCCGAATGGATGCGTCGCTTTCGGAACCGCTCTGATGATCTTTCGCCGGTGAACGATCACGGTGCCAAATCGGGGAGCTCGCGGATGTCTCGACCATCGCCGCGCCATGCCCGGCGCGCAGCATGCACAGGGCAAGCGGGGGGCGTGTTTTTCGGCAATGCCGGCCGCGCATTATCCTGAATTGAATTCGGGTATCGACCATTCGGTCATCTCGTTGTTCAAAGACTCATCCTATAAATCAAAAAACGAGTCATTGCAAGTAAATTAGAGGGGTGCTATGGTTGTTATATTAATATACCAACTGGACAAAAAAACATGCTCAAATTCTATCTGAACCGGGAGTTGTCGGCACGATTGGGCATTCCCTTGAGTCGCTGGAAACGCTGGTCGCGGGAATTCCTGCCGCCGGATCCGCTGGGAGGGTTGCAATCGGGTTATGCGCGCCAATACAGTGTCAAGGATTCCTTTAGCGTATACCTTGCGGGTTATCTGGTTGCCGTGGTGGGCTTCTCCATTCCCGAGACGCGCCAAATCCTGAACGATTTAAACGGATGGCTCAAGAAAAACATCATCACGCCCTACCAAGCCATGGCCACCTCCGAGGGCGATGATTGGGCCGCGGCCACAAAACTTGAGCTTTTGATTATTCCTGCCGAGGGCCGGACCTCACCGGCGTTTACTTACCGGGTCCGGTTCCTTCGCGAACGCAAATTCCTTTCCGGGGGCAACATGCCGCTTTGGCAGGAGCAATTCACGGAACAGACCCTCAAACCGTGCAAACCCTCGCGCGGCGGTTGCTATCCGATTTGTGCGCGCCGGGTCGATATCTCGACCGTGGCCCAATACTTCTTCCAACGCTTGACCGCTCAATCCGGCTGATGGTGATTAGCGTGTTGTTAAATTGTTTAATCGAGTCGACAACCCGCCGCTACGATCAAACCCGCTGCCCGTGGCGTCGGACAGCGATGCGCGACGGAGCCGAAGAGGCCTTTAGGCATCGTCTTCCAAAAGTGCTTTAAGTCTGGCCGCCGGTAAAGGCGCAAATTTGTCCACCCCGGCGGGCAATGTCAGACCCTGCAGCCGGATCCAACTGGCACGGGTGGCCACCGCGGCACCCAGAAGTAGGTTCAGGGCCACGGGAACGCATTCGCGATGGCGGGGTGCTTCCAGAATCGATCCTTTGGTCCACTGGTTAAAGGCGCCGATGGCCGGACCGCACCAGATCTGAAAATCCATCTGGCGCGATGGTTCGCCAGCGTTGGCCCATTTGGAAGACTTTCCCAAGTAGGCCCGGAAGACCAGGGCCAATTGGTGGTGGGCATCTTTTTCGGCCCGCTCGATCTGCTTGGGATCGCGCAGGGCAAAAAACTGGCGGGTCTGCTGCCACTCCGTCGCGAAGTCACACTGGAAGTAATCCCGCTCCAGCATTTGGCGATCGGCGGCCGGAATCTGCGCCCAGGCGTCGTAGCGCCGGAAATAGTCGTAGAGCTTCTGGGCCCGCAAGGCAAACATGGTGCCTCGTTTCAACACCTGCACGCGGACCCCCATCTCGAACATATCGGCGGCGGGCGCCATGGTCACATCGGCCTGCTGGGCCTCGGCCAGCAACTGTCGGACCATGTCGGAACTGCCGGATTCGCGGCAGGCCTGGTTGATCGTGCCGGTGAGAACATAAGCCGCACCCATGGTAAAGGCGGCGGCGGCCGATTCGGGGGTGGCGATGCCCCCGCCCAATCCGACACCGATGGGGGCGTCGAATGCGTGTTTGGCCGCCATTTCGTCCCTCAAGTTCAACATAATGGGCAGTAGGGTCAGGGCCTGGCGATTGTCCGTATGCCCGCCGGAATCGGCTTCGGCCGTGAGATCGCAGGCCATGGGAACGCTGCGGGCCAGGCGGGCCTCTTCTTCGGTAATGGCCCCCTGCGCATGCAACCGCTGCAGCAACTTGTCCGGCGGGGGGGCGAAAAACTGACGCGCCACCTCCACGCGTGATACTTTGGCGATGACGCGGTTGGGGCAGACAATACGTCCCTGGGCATCCCGGTGAATTCCTGTGACGCGATAGCGCACCAGCGGCAGGGTGAGTCGCAGATAGGCCGAAGCGCTGATACAGCGCACGCCCCGGCGCAGGTAGAGATCAACGACGGCCGCTTCAAGGTCCGGCTCATGCGGGCTGTGAATCAAATTGAAGCCGTAGGGACGCTCACCGAGATTGGACTGGATGCGTTCGATGGCCTTTTCAATGCCCTCCAGGCTCATGCCCGCTGCTCCGAAGAAGGCGATCATGCCGGCTTTACCGGCCGCGGTCACCATCTCCACGGAGGTGATGCCATTGGCCATGGCACCCATGACGTAGGCGTAGCGCAACCCGTACCGCTGGCGAAAGCGGCGGCTGCCCAAATCTTCGGGGGGCAGGGGCGAGGCATAGGCGCGGAGGGGGAAGCCGCCGCGCGGTGACGCTTGGTCCGGGGCGGCAGTTTGAAGGAAGGCTCGACCGCGATGGCTGACGGCCAGTTGGCCGTCTTTGTCGACGATGTAGAGCGGCTTGTGAACACGCCGCAAGGCGGCTTCCAAGGCATAACGGCCTTCTTCCGGCGCGTCTCCCTCGTCGGGGTGCCACCATCCGGTGCCTGATGGATATGGATCTGACGACGCGTGCATGACAGGTTTGCCCTTTCGAACAGCAAGATTGTGGGAAGGTTGCGCAATCTAATGGAAAACGTTTTCCGGTGTCAAGGGAGGTGGGCGTGGTGGACGCTGTGGCCCTCGGCATCCCGGCGCTAGGCTCGAGGATGGTATTTTCGATGAATGGCCTTAAGCCTGGCGGTGGAAACGTGGGTGTAAATCTGAGTGGTCGCTATATCGGCGTGGCCCAGCATGATTTGAACAACGCGCAGGTCCGCGCCGCCCTCGAGCAGATGGCTGGCAAAGGAGTGCCGCAGGGTGTGCGGGCTGACGGGATGCCGGAGGCCAGCCTGAAGGGCATATTTTTTGATCAGTTTCCAGAAGCCCTGGCGGGAGAGGGGCCGCCCCCGGCGGGCCACGAATAAATACGCGCTGGTCAAGCCCTTGAGCAGGATCGGTCGGGCGCCCTCGAGATAGTCCTTCAGCACGGTCAGGGCCATGCGTCCGATGGGAACAATGCGCTCCTTGCCGCCTTTGCCGAAGACGCGCACAAAACCGGCTTCCATGTTGAGGTCCATCACGTTCAGATGAATCAGTTCGGAAACGCGCAAACCGGCTGCATAGAGCAATTCCAGCATGGCGGCATCGCGCAGGCCTGCCGGGCGGTCGCGGTTCGGGGCGGCAAGAAGAGCCTGAATTTCGGGCAGCGAAAGAACCCCGGGCAGGTGCAAGCCCGATTTCGGCAATTCGATGAGCGCTGCGGGATCGCCGGAAATTAGTTTTTCCTGGTGCAAAAACCGGAAAAACCCCCGCAGGGTGACAAGATGTCGTGCTCTGGAGCGCGGCGAGAGCCCCCGTTTGCGGAGATGGATGAGATACCCGAGAATCGCCGTCGGGCGAACACTTCCCAAGTCGTTGCAAGCCTGGTCGGCCAGATAGCCGATAAAAGCACGCAAATCGCGACTGTAGGATTCCAACGTGTTGCTGGAAAGCCCCTTTTCGACCGTAAGGTAAGCGAAATAACGGTCGATCAGCTGGTCTTGAGGCGTGACGAATGATGTGGTCCGGTGTGTCATCAGCTGTTGATGCTGGTTTAACCTGCAAGGGATTTAAGGGCCAATCGAAGATCTAACCCGCATATTGCATGAAAAGGTATGCGCCGCGTCCGGCAATGCGCCGCTCACCAAGGGTTAGGAAACCCGTTGAGGGCAACCTACCGTTAGGACGGGGAACCAAGGCATCCAAGCGCGTGGGCATCCCGATTGGCATGCCATCTTGGGGCTAAGCCGTTGTCAGCGAAAACGCATCCAGATCCAGGGTGTTCAGCGGCTGGGCCCCGTTCTCGGTGACCACGACCTGATTTTCCAAACGAATACCGCCCCAATCGGGAAGATAGATCCCAGGTTCCACGGTGATAATCATGCCGGCCGCCAGCGTGTCTTTGCTGTGGGGACTCAAACGGGGGGCTTCGTGAATACACAAGCCGGTGCCATGCCCCAGACTGTGGTCGAAGTGGTCCCCGAAACCGGCCGCGGCAATCGTTTGCCGGGCGATCGCATCCACGGCCTGGCCGCAGACGCCGGGCTTTATGGCGGCGATGGCCGCGGCTTGGGCCTTGCGCACGACGGTGTAGATTTTGTTGAATTGGGCATCCGCCGCACCGAAGATGACCGTCCGTGAAATATCGGAGCAATACCCATCGAGCCTGGCACCCCAGTCGATCAAGACGGGCTCTCCAGCGGCAATCCTCCGGTCGCCGGGGACGGCATGGGGTTTGGCGCTATTGGCGCCCGCGGCCACGATGATCGGAAAAGAAGCGCCTGCGGCCCCGCCGGCTTGCATCAAATCATTCAGCTTGCGGGCCACGGCAATTTCGGTTCTGCCGGGCCGCATCCATTCGCGCAATTGCCGGAAGGCGGCCTCGGCACACTGCACCGCCCTGCGGGTGATTGCCACCTCATGGGTATCCTTGACCTGCCGCATGGACTCCACCTGGTCTTCCGTGGCGATCAGACGCACCGGAATTTGCGCATTTTCAAGGTGGTCCTTCAATGCCCGGTGATTTTTGACGGTCAGCCGGGCACTTTCGAATCCGAGGCGGCGGGCATCGACCCGGCGGAAGAGCTCCGGCAGCGTCTCGTAGAGGCTCTTGCGATAGCGCACCACCTCGAAGGCCGGGGCCTCCTGACGGGCCTGAAGATCGTAGCGGGCATCCGTGGCCAGAAGGCAATGCTCGCTGGTGATGAGCAGGGCGCCCGCTGTTTCGTCAAACTGGCCGTCTTCGGCGGTGTAACCGCTCAGATAACGACGGTTGGCTTCAATCAGTACCAGAAAGGCGTCCAGGTCGGCACGGCTCATTTTTTGGCGTAGCCGATCAATACGCGGCAAGGTGCAAGGGGGGTCTGCAGTGTCTTGGATCATTCGGCGGGCCTTTGGATTCATCCCGGGCGCGCAAGCGTGGGCCCCGGTCACAGGGTTTCAAGGATGTCGAGAGCCGGTCAAGGTCATCGCGATCGCCCCCTTGGGAAGATCGAGGGTTTCCCGGCCGCAGGCCGTTTTTATCCTGTTGTCGATGGCCGCCAGCATTATCTATCGGAAAAGCTGATCGAAAATCAAGGGGCGGCGTGCTGATCGCCGGCTGCCCCCGGCAGTCGCGCCCTGGGTAACCAGCGGCCAAAGTAAGGCAAAAGAGCTTGACAGTGATGGTCAATTGTCAAATAAACTGTGCCTTGCCGATCCTTCTTTTCAACGCAAGCAGCACGCGAGCCCCCTAACCATCCGCACGATGAGGTGAACGGTTTGATCGAATCCATCGAAACACTTATGGATGCCTATGAACGCAACGTGAATAACTATCATCTGCTGATGTCACGGCGGGTAAAAGATATTCTCCTGATCTCCAACCTGTATGATGCCTGTATCATCAACGAAGATTGCCGCTTGTCGGAACGGATTGTGCGGGAGTACCAGGGTTTGAATCTCAGTCGTCCCCCGCGGGTCTCCTGGGCGGCATCGGCTGAGGAGGCTTTGACGCTCCTCAGTCAACACGATTTCGACATGGTGATCACCATGTATCGACTGGCCGGCGGAGACGCCTTCAGCCTGGGGCGCGAAATCAAGACCCACTGGCCCAATCTGCCGGTCTTGATGCTCACCCACAATCCGGTTCCGCCGCTTTTCTGCGTGCCCGACGTCGGTCGCATTCCGGGCATTGACTATATTTTCAGATGGACGGGCGATGCGGATTTGTCCATGTCCATGATCAAATGTGTGGAAGATTTACAAAACGTAAAACTGGATACGGATCGGGCCGGCATTCGGGTGATCCTGCTGGCGGAAAGCTCCCAGCAACAACTCTCGACGGTCTTGCCGATCCTCTATCGTGAAATCATGACCCAAAATGAAGCCGCGCTCGAAGAGGGGCTGGACGAGGAGGACCGGCTGATTATTCGTCAGACCCGTCCCAAGGTGGTCATCGCCGACCACTATGAAGCGGCCGAGCGCCTCTATCGACAGTACGAGCCGTATTTGATGGGGGTGATCGGATCATCGGAACTGGGTCAAGAATGTCGTCCGCAAGCCCGAATGGGTTTGGATTTGCTGAAATTGGTGCGTGCCGATCATCCCGATCTGCCCTTTTTGTTCCTAGCGGAGCATCGCCAGGATGGTCAGGCGGCGGAAAAGCTCGCTGCGGTCGTGGTCAATGCGGTCGACGCCCATCTGCGCGCAACGCTGGTGGATTACGGCAAGTCATTTTTCGGGTTTGGCGATTTAGTGTTTTACGATCAGGCAGAAAAGGAAATCGGATGCGTTCGCTCGTTTAACCAATTGTTGCCCACGCTGGAGCAGATCCCGGATGACGTGCTGATAAAGATCGCCCAGTCCCCCACGCTGCCCCGCTGGCTTTATGCGCGGGGCGAAATCGTCCTGGCGAATCATCTTCGCAAGCGGTTGACCGACGGTGGGCTGAAAGATGCCCAAAATGTTCGCCAAATTCTGACCACAACCTTGCAGGTGCGTCAAACGACACGCCAAAAACGGATCGTCGTCGATTATGACCGAACCGCCGACAAGCCTCTGACCGGTATTGCCAAAATCGGTCATGGATCCATGGGGGGCAAAGCCCGGGGTTTGGTCTTTCTGGCCTCCCAGGTGAATCCGGAGGCCGATTTCAACAAGCGCTTTGCGAACGTGCGTATCTATATACCGGACACACTGGTGATCACGACGGATGTGTTTGAAACCTTCGTGGAGTCCAACCAGTTGGACATCTACTCCCGCACGACCATGACGGATCAGGAAATTGCGGAACGTTTTCTGGCCGGCCGGTTGCCGGAGGAGATCCAAGCGGATCTAAAAGCGTTTCTATCCAAGGCGACCCATCCCCTGGCGGTGAGATCCTCAAGCCTGCTGGAAGATTCGCAATCCCGGCCCTATGCCGGTATCTACAAGACATACATGCTGGCCAACAATCAGCTTGATCCCGCCGCGCGCTGGGAAGCACTGATCAGGGCGGTCAAACTCGTTTTTGCGTCCACCTTTTTTGAAGAGCCGCGCGCCTTTGCGGCGCGAACCCTGCAAAAGCCCGATGAAGAAAAAATGGCTGTGATTATCCAGCAACTGGTGGGGCGGCAACACGAGGATCTATTTTTCCCCGCCATTTCAGGTGTCGCTCAGTCCTACAACTACTATCCCGTCGAGCCCATGAAACCGGAAGATGGGGTTGCCAATTTGGCGGTCGGCCTCGGTAAAACGGTGGTCGACGGTGAGCGATCGCTACGTTTTTGTCCCCTGTATCCCCAGCAGTTGCCCCAGTTTTCGGTCATCGAAGACATATTGGAAAACGCCCAGCGGGAATTCTATGCCTTGAAAATGGAAACGGGAGACGCGGAACCGGGCGGGCAAGAAGAAAGAGCGCTGCAAAAACGCGATATCATGGACATTGCGGATGCCGATGTGATGCGGCTGGTTTCGAGCACCTATCAACCCGATGAACATCGTATCAAGGATACCTTCATTGCCGGCGGTCACCCGGTGGTAACGTTTGCATCGATTTTGAAATACGGCCTTATGCCCCTCCCGGAGATTTTAGCAGACCTCATGGATATGGGCCAAAAGGGCATGGATTGCGCCGTGGATATTGAATTTTCGGTGAATTTGCCGGCGGGTGGTCAAGGGATGCCGGAATTGGCAATCCTGCAAATCCGACCCATGGCCTCACGCGGCGATATGGCACCGGTGGAGATTCAAGCCGAGGAAATCAACCACTGCTTCTGCTATTCCGACAATGCCCTCGGTAACGGGGTCAACCGTGAGTTGACCGATATTATCTATGTTAAACCACAGGATTTCGATGCTTCCAAAACCGTCGCGATCGCCAAGGAAATCGCGCGCCTGAACGGGGCCCTGGGAAAAGAAGGGCGAAAATACATCCTGATCGGCCCCGGGCGCTGGGGATCGACCGACCCCTGGCTGGGAATTCCCGTGCGCTGGGCCGATATCTCCGCTGCGGCCGTTATCGTGGAGACCACGCATGACTCTTTTTCGGCCGATCCGTCACAGGGGTCGCACTTTTTCCACAATATGACCTCGCTGGGGATGAGCTATCTGAATATCACCCGGGGCAATAGGGACTTTATCAAATCCAGCTGGTTCAACTCGCATCCCGTCATGCGCGTCACCCGTTTCCTGGCTCACATTCGACTGGGGCGCCCCGTGATCGTGAAGGTGGACGGGCGACGCTCCATCGGCATCATTCGTGATTCGCGATGAGGCGGCGCTCGCCGCGTCTTACCGCAAGGTTGCGCCAAATATGTCCGGCAACCCATGGTGAGCGACGCATTGCCGAGCGCCGCGCATACCCTTTTCACCCGGCGGGCAAGCCCGCGGCATCCCTGTCGGCCTTATCAGGCGCTTGCCGTCGCAGATCTGCCGCAGCGCGCCGGAAGGCCTTGTATGGGAGGCCTCCCACGTGGGCAAGATCCGGGTTAAGGAGGCGCAATTTTCGCTCCCCAACGATCGACCATAGGAAACGCCGAGCGTCAACATTTTCAACGCTCCCGGTGCTGACAACCCAAACCAGCGAACTTTGATGAAGATAACGCTAGCCCACATCCAGGCGGCCGCCAAACGCATCCACGGTGACATCCTCTCGACACCGCTGGTCTATTCGCCGGCCCTTAGCCAAATGTTCGCCGGCGAAATCCATCTGAAAATGGAAAATCTGCAAAAAACCGGTTCGTTCAAAGCCCGCGGGGCCATGAATTTGATCAAGGCGCGGCGTGATGAGATCCCCGCCGACGGGGTGGTGACCGCTTCGGCCGGCAACCATGCCCAGGGCGTGGCTCTGGCGGCGCGACAGGCGGACGTTCCGGCCACGATCGTCATGCCGGTGGGATCTTCCCTCTCGAAGCAGGAAGCCACCCGCCATTACGGCGGCCGGGTGATCATCGAAGGGCAGACGATTTCCGAGAGTCTTGGCGTGGCCCTGAAATTGGCCCGGGAAGGTCGCATGTTCATTCATCCCTTCGACGATCCCCTGATCATCGCTGGGCAGGGCACCATGGGGCTTGAAATATTGGCGGACCTGCCGGATGTGGATCGGGTCATCGCACCCGTGGGGGGCGGCGGATTGATTGCCGGTCTGGCCGTGGCCCTGCGGGCCTTGAAGGGCGACGTCCGGATGACGGGCGTACAGACCGCCGTTTGCCCGTCGGCGCTCAATGCCATTCAGAAAGGAGGGCCGGTCGAAGTGACCGGCGCCACATCGATCGCCGACGGCATAGCGGTGCGCAAAACCGGTCGCCTCAACTTCGAAGTCATTCGGGAGATGGTGGATCAAATCGTTGTCGTCGAAGAGGAGCAGATTGCCGCTGCCATCCTGCTGCTCATGGAACGCAAGAAAATCGTCGCCGAAGGCTCCGGAGCGGTGGCGTTGGCCGCCCTGATGAGTGCGGCCGTCCGCCTTCAACCCGGTGAGAAAACCGTCCTGTTGATCAGCGGCGGCAATCTGGACAGCCCTTTGCTGGGACGAATCATCCGCAAGGGCCTGATCAAGAGCGGCCGCATCATGCGCTTGAATGTCATGTTGGCCGATATTCCCGGCGCCCTGGCCCAGTTGTTGAATCATATCGCCGAGAGCAAAGCCAACGTCCTCCACATCCACCACAATCGCTCCCGACGCGACTTCGCCATCAACATGACGGCCGTCGAACTTGAGTTGGAAACCCGGGGCGAAGCCCACACGGCCGAATTGGAGCAGTCCTTGCGCGACGCCGGCTATACCTTGATGGTCTGTTAAGGGCCGCCCAACGTCATTACCCCCCTATCGGTCGGGAGCGCAACGCTACCCCAGCGCCCCACCTGCGCAACGGGCATCATGGCGCTCATTTTAGGCGACGCCCTGGTCCCGAAAAGGCCTTATAGATTCGAGGCCAGGGAAAGCTGGTTTTTGTTGATCGCCATGTTGAGGGCGGCGTTGACCAGTTCATGGGGGGTGTCTTCAAAGGGCAGGTAGACCAACAAGGCCTTGCGGGGTTTGATATCCGTGCGGGACAGCAATTCTGCCTTGCGCACGTTGGGCTTGATCAGCGCGGCCAGGCTGACCGGCAAGGTTTCCACGGCCTCCCCGAGGGGCAAATTAGCGGCCAGACAGGGATGGGCGGGTATTCCGGCTTGGAGGCCTTCCAGCGGCGGCGACAGGGCGAAAATCTGTAACAGCCGCAGGAAGACCCGCGGGCGCACCTTGAACGCCGGTGCCCAGAAATGAAACGGGGTGGCTTCCCAGCTTTCCCGGATGACTTTCGGGAGATTGGCCAAACGCACCAGATCGGCGTAAGAGACCAGATCAAGGCCGGCCACATCCGCTTTGATGCGCCAGAAAGGCAGGAAGATCGACTCGCCGGATGTCGCCGGGCGATGCGCGCAGGGCAGGGATCTGAATCCTTCGGGGCCAGCCTGCCAGACCGATTGGCAGTGATGGCAATTCAGGACCTGGGCATCGCGGGTCCCGTTAAGATCCCAGCCGCAGTTGGGACAGAGGCTGGGGATGAACTGGAATGGCGCGACGGGGGGGCCTCCGGGAAAGGCCTCCTGTCGGAAGACCGAACGGCCGGCGGCGCCCAGCGGTTGGTTGAGAACGGCGTCCACGAGACCGCCGTCCTGATAGAAAGGGGCATAAATGATGCTCACGGTCTCCCCGATGTGGGCTTGGTGCAGCGGTGGTGCGGCGAGATCGCGGTGAAACCGTCCATTGAAAACCGCCATGACCTCCTTGAAGGTGATCTGCGGGGTAATAAAATACCCGCGTTTCTCGGGCGTGACGAATTCCAAGGTCAGGGCCTGGCTTCGCAATCCAAGCGACACCGGAAGGCGCGGTGAAAAAACGGCTTGATGACTTGTATCGATAAAATGGGTCTGGGTACTATCCGGCAGACAGAAAAACAGCATGCCTTTGAAACGCCAATAGGGGAAGTAAATCAGTTCCCGGCCGGCGGGGGCCTTGTGGGGGAGACAATACTGGAAATGATTTTTCGTCAGCAGGTAGGATTTAACGCGGCAATAGGGGCAGGAAAACAGACGGTCGGATTCCTGGAGGGTGGCCGGTGCGCCGCATTGCGGGCACTGGTGCTGGATGTGCAAATCAGAGCTTTTCACCGCACGCGTTGCAGTAGACGGCATCCGTCAAATTTTCATTGTCGCAATGGGAGCACACCCGCTTGGTCGGTTGCCGATCCACTTCCTTGCCGCAGCGTGAGCAGAACCTGGCATTGGGCGCCAGGTTCTTACCGCAGCCGATGCACTGGCGAAACACCAGTTGCTGGTGCCCGCAAAAGGGGCAAAATCGGGCATCCGCGGGAATCGACTGCCGGCACTCGGCGCAAGGACTGGTCGAGACGGATTCCGGAGAAGGCTTTTTCTGATCGGGGGCATTGAAATAGCGGGCCAGCATGGCCGGCATCATCAGTCCAATGCCGGCCCCCATGCCGGCCCCCGTCGCATCGCCGCTGCCCTCGGCTGCTTTTTCCATCGCCATGGCCGCTTTCATCTGCATGAGTTTGTTCATGTCATCGATGGCCCCCATCCGACTGCGCTCATCAATGGCCTTCTGAACTTCCGGCGGCGGGGTAATGCTGTTGATGTAAAGGTGGGTCAGGGCGATCCCGAAGTGAGCGAAATCCTCCTGCAAGCGTTTGATCATGCCCTCCGCCAGAGATTCATAGCGCGATGGGAGGGATAAAAGCGAATCGAGGGTTTCGCCCATATGGTCGTTGAAGCGGCTGATGATCACCTGGTTCAAGTATTCTTCGACCGCATTGGTGGTGTAGACCCCCTGGGTGCCCACCAGACGGTTGATCATCAAAACGGGTTGCACCACCCGCAGATTGAAGACCCCAAATGCGCGCAGGCGAATCAGACCGAGTTCCGCATCTTTGAATGCCACCGGGTCACGTGTCCCCCATTTGAGGTTCGTAAAAACTTTCATATTGACGAAATAGACTTCGGCCCGCAAGGGACTCGAAAGTCCCCAGGGAAGACTGACGATTTTGGTCAAAATGGGGATGTTGCCTGTTTCCAGCGTGTGCCTTCCGGGGCCGAAGGCTTCCAGGGCCTTGCCTTTGTAAAAGAAGACGGCCACCTGGTTTTCGCGAACGGTCAACTGGGCCCCGTATTTGATTTCTCCGGAGCCTTCCTCGGGAATGCGCTGCACGAGGTGCGTACCGGTATCGTCAAACCACTCCAGGTTTTCCAGGAATACAAGATTCATACGGTTCATGCTCATGGGCGCGCCTCCCCAAGGCCGGTCTGGATCTGTTGCACGAGACAATGCTGTGTATAGAATCACGTCCGTGTCCCGAAGTCAATTGCACCACCGCGGCATTGGTGGCGCGGTTTTGGGCAGGCCTCGGGGGGCGGCAACGAATTTCGGTTGCGATAAAGCGCAGCCTTTGATATTTATCCTACTCTCCGCATGGGGCCGCGGTCTCCTGCCGCGCCGCAGGCCTGATGCCTCTCTCATCGTATTCTATAACCAGAGGAAAGCATCACCCGATGGCACTAACGGCCCGCAAGGCGCTGTTCTACTGGATCAAGCTTCCTTGTATTCTTTTTTTGATCGTCCTTGGATTCATGCTCGAATACCTCGTGGAGTTGCCCTTCATCGTGCTGACCCGACTGGATGGCCGGCCGCGCTAAACGCCATCGAGGGGCGCCGTTTTTGACTTCAACGTGTTCCTTGGCTATAACCGTTTCGATTTATCCCAACCCCCCCACCCAACCATCACGGAGGTATTATGCAGATCATCGGCATCGACGTCGGGTTCGGTTTTACCAAAGCCACCGACGGCAAAGAAACGGTTGTTTTTAAATCCATTTACGGAGACGCGCCAGAAATTCAATTCTGGGTCGATTTCCAGGATCGCCATCTCACCGAATATTTTCACGTTACGATGGATGGAAAATCCTATTTTGTCGGCGATCTCGCCGAGCAGCAATCCGATGTGGTCAGCTTTACCCTGGATCAGGATCGCATGATTACCGATTTTGTGCGTCTGTTTGCCCTGACGGTGGCCGGGCTCTTCCTCGACAAGGATCAAGTCGGCGAAAATTTCCTGCATATCGTGTCCGGACTGCCGGTGGGTTTTTTCAAACAGTACCACGACCGTTTTCGGGACGCCTTGAAGGGACGCCATACGATTACCTACCATAGCCCCGATGGCAGCCGCATAACCAAGAAATTTTCCGTCGACAAAGTGCAGATGTTGCCCCAGCCGATGGGAAGCGTGCTCAATCTGCTAATGAACGACGGCGGGCAGATTACGGATGTCGAGCTGGCGAAACAGAAAATCGGCGTGGTGGATATCGGGTTCCGCACCACGGATTATACCGTTATCGATCGTTTGCGCTATGTCGAGAGAAGCAGCCGCACGATGGATACGGGCATTTCCAAGGCCTATGCGGTCATCGCCAATAAGCTGCGTGAAAACAGTGGTGTCAATGTCGAGCTATACCGGCTGTTTGACGCCGTACAAAAAGGAACCATTAAAATGCGCGGGCAGGGATTTAATTTTGCCAAGATCCGCGATCAGATCTATGCCCAACTGGCGGCGACGATTGCCGGGGACATGGATCGGCTCTGGGCCGGTGATTGGGACATCGACACCATCGTCCTGACCGGCGGTGGATGCCAGGATCTGGTGGCCCATCTGCAACCTTTGATTACCGGCAATATCCGCACCGCGCCCCAAAAGCAGGATGCCCGTCTGGCCAACGTGGAAGGTTATCTGAAATACGGTCACTACCTCTGGTCTCCGAAACAGACGGCCGCGGCTGAAGAAACTTAACCCGTCCTCCATCGCCAGGATCCCCAAAACGAGAGCTCCCGGGTCGAAGGCCCTCGTCAGGGTGGCGCTTCGATGCCGCGCGCTTTTCTGGCCGGGGTGCTGAAATCAGGGGCGGTTGAAAAACCAGACCGCCAGGGGGGTGACGATCGCCGCCAGAATGATGAGAATTCCCGGTGGCGTAAGGTAGGCGGCAAACCATGGCTTGCCCATCCGGCGTGCCGAGCGCAGCTCGCTCAGAAACCAATTGCCGAGCATTGCCGCGGCAGCCAGGACGGCAATCATTTTTAGGATTGGGGCAATGATGGTCATGTCCATCCACAGGCCTCAGATCACGTGATGGTTAGCGCCCATCCTTCGTCTCGGGGCCTGTTTCGGCCGCAGGCGATTCGCCGGAAGTTTGATTTTCATCCAGAACCCGTCGAATGGACTCGGCCAGGTCTTTCCGCGTGAGGGGTTTCATCAGGCAATCCTTGATGCCGGCTTCGGCAAATCTTTCCCGGGAAACAATGTCGCTATAACCTGTAAACAGGATCACGGG
>JASFFM010000056.1:0-14789 GCA_050124295.1 Desulfobacterales bacterium
GTCGCCCACCCCGTTCAACCGAACGGCTCTAAAAGCCCATCAAACGCAAGAATCAATCCCGTGGATCTGCAGGAAAAGGCTGAACATTGTAACATTATGTTTTAAAAATTAAGCTTTTTGTCGCAACAAAGCGTTACACACCAGCAGCGGCCGGAAAAGGCACCCCCACCCATTCACCCTCGGTTTTCAAGATCAGGACCACATCCGGGGTCAGGGGAATGCCTTGGGCCCGGCGTTCCTTTTCATTCCGGTCCTCCGGCTCCCCCGGCATCAGGATCTCTTCAAAACCTTCCGCCCGTGGTTGTGATTTCACGCGTGCGCCCAGGGTCTGCATGCGGGTTTCGAAAGTGTCCCTGGGCAGGAAAAGGTCAGCTTTGAAGGCCAGGAAAAAATGCCCCGTGTGCTGCGGGCCGTCCAGACCGGTGAAAGGATTACGGACATCGCCGCCGAATGCCGCTCCCGTAAACACGCCGCTCAGGACGTCCATCAGCATCGAAAGTCCGGCGCCCTTGACACCCCCCATGGGCAATACGACCCCTTCGAAGGCTTCGGCCCCGTCGGTGGTAGGACGGCCCTGCTTGTCCAGGGCCAGGCCTTCCGGAATGGGCTCGCCCCGCTGGGCGGCATACTTTAGCTTGCCCCGTGCCACGATCGAACAGGCCATATCCAGGACGAACGGCGGGGCGGCACCAGCCGGCGCACCGGCGGCAAAAGGGCTCGTACCGAGCAACGGGGTCCGGCCGCCCCACACGGGCAGGGCCGGCGATGCGTTCGTGAAGGCCAAACCGATGCAACCGGCTTCAACGGCCTGGAGAACATAGAGCGCGCCCATGCCATAGTGTCCGCTATGCTTGACGCCCGCCAGGCCGACGCCGCATTCTTGGGCAATGGCGATGGCCTCGGCCATGGCCCGGTGCCCCACCACCAACCCCAGCCCGTTATCACCGTCAACGAGGGCTGCTGCCGGCGCCACGCGCGCCACCTTGATATTCGGTTGGGGGCTGGCCACCCCTCGCCGCAACCTTTCGCAATACATGGCCGTACGGGCCACGCCGTGGGAGTCGACACCCCGCAGATTGGCTTTGACCAGTGCATGCGCTACCGTCAGGGCGTCGGGCGATGATAGATTGTGCGCCTCAAAGACCTGCTGCAGCCACTCCTCGAGCACTTCCGATGCAATCGTCAGTGATTTCTTTGCGACCATAGTTCCCCTCTTACATTTCGGGTGATGGCGTCAGGTGGCACCCAGAAAAATATCGTGGGTTTGCGTTTCGGGATCCTTCGCCGCATTGACCTCTTCCGGCGCGACTTCCAGGATGGCGACAACCACCTTGATGCCGCAGATGGTCTCACGCGTTAAATGGCCTCCAAGTGTGATGACCGTGTCGCCATCGACCAGGGATGCGGAAAAATGTGCGTGAATCTCGGTTGCGCCTCCGTTTTTTGGCGCAACCCAGCCCGTCAGGGATACCAGTTCCATGGGTTGAAAGATTTCCAGATAAAGACGATCCTCAGGGGTGACGGGAAATTTTCGCGGAAAATGTTTCAGGTTGCGAAATACCGCCTTTTTCAGGGCCCCCAACCCGGAGACGATCACCCCGGCCCGGATCCCTTCGGACACGACGGCCTCCTCGATGGCGGGAAGCAGCGCGGCACCCGGCTTGGCCCGCAGCTGAACCAAGCGCCGGACAGGCTGGCTGCCGATTTGGGAAAGTAATGTCATAACTTGGATTCTCCTTTCTGCATTTGTTCAGTGGACCGGTCGGGCGGACGATTAAAAGCCAATGGGATGCAATCGGCGTGCATGGACGCACATCGATGGGCACGTATTTAACCGATAGGCTTTTTAACAATCGCTGAAGATGTGGTTGCGCCAATTAATATAGGGGATGACGGCGACCGATGTAAGCAGCTGTAGGGTGTCCTGTATAGAGGATTTACAGACGAGAGGACATGCGCAATGGTCTATTTCCCCTAAACTCGCCAAGGGGTTGAAAAATGACACCCGTATCCGCATCAAAAGGGGGCACTAGATAAAGCGCTTCATCAACTCATCGATGGTCCGGTCCACATTCCCCGCGTCGATGCCGTAGAGCTGGCAGGCCTGCGCGGCCCGCGCCCGGCGTTTGGGCCGGTCCATGTCCGCCAAGCGGGAAAACAACCCCAGGCGGCGTCCCACCTGGTAGATCACCTGGTCTTCCGGCGCCAGGTCCAAGAACCGCCGGATGACGGCTGTCATGGCGGCTTTGTCTTCGGGCAGGCGGCCCTCGACTTCCTGAAAAAGATTGAGGATGTGATCGCTTTTGACGGTGCTGTGGATCCCGTCCAGGGTCTCCAGGAACAGCAGGGTTTCCCGGGCCATCTCGCGGTCCGTCAGTTTCTCGAAACGACCGGCATCGAAGTCCTGGTGGAGTTCGGTATGGTTAGGGATCGCCAGGGTGCGCAGGCGGATGAAGTCCGGATTGATTTGATTAAGGCAGTCGGCCGTTTCAAGGGCATGTTCCCTCGAAAGATCCCGCCCCCCCAACCCCGGCATGACGTACTCGGAAAGTTCCATTCCGGCCTGCTTGATCTTGCGCCCGGCCTTGATGTGCCCGGCCTTGGTAATGCCTTTTTGCATGCGGGCCAGCACCCGGTCCGAGCCGGACTCCAGCCCGATGTGGATCCGGTTCAGGCCGGCCGCGGCAAACGCCTGCAGATCGGCATCCGCAATGCGGGCCACCGTGTGCGAACGCGCATAGGACGTTATCCGGGCCACCCAGGGGAAGCGGTCCCTCAGGCGCGTCAGTACGGCCAGCAGGTCCGCCGGTTTGATCACCAGGCTGTTGGCATCCTGGATGAAGATGGACTGCATGCCCCCGGCCTGCCAGTGCAGGGCCGCATGCAAGGCGGCCTCGTCGCTGGGCACGATGGATTCACCGATGCGACGCACGTCATCCGGTGACAGGCGGCCGTTTCCACCAGTGATCTTACGGATAGCGGCGACGTAACGATACACCCGTTCGATATCCTCGATCACGTGTTCCACGGGCCGCAGCGAAAATCGCCGCCCCTTGTAGACCGGGCAGAACCGGCAGCGGTTCCAGGGGCAGTTGCGGGTGACACGGATCAGCAGGCTGTTGGCCTCGCTGGGGGGGCGTATGGGACCCTGCTCAAAGCCCCGGTAAGTTTTCAGCGTGGATTTCGATTTCATGGTCATTTTCGGGGTAAACCATCGCGATCATCAGGCGTTTGAGAAACGAATGCTCAAGATAAAGGCGCCTGACAGTATCCAACGACGGGTCGATGTACGGCCCGCCGATACCAGATCGGCGCTGTACAGTGCCAGGCCATCGGAAGTGGCGGCTTTTGGTCCGGGCCAAGGCGCGGTCGCCAAGTCCCCCCAGGGCAAGATTTCTTTTCTGATGGTATCCGCATCGGCTAAGATAACCTGCCGGCCTAACCAAAGATGTCCGGTATTGATGGTGGGGACGGCCCCGGCAGGTGAAAAACCACTGTGCCCACGGCTTCCGGTAGAACACACGGACAAACAAGGCCCCGCCATGCTGACAGCGCCTGTTTACTGACCATCAAGAAACTGGCACCATTCACCGGGCCTGTCAACCGTCACCGCCGGACAATAGCTTTGACAGTCGGGATACTTTCGCATAAGTTGACATTTCTCTGTCGGCAACCATCCAACCCGGGATGAAAATGCAATCGCACGAGGGGAGACGACACCGGTTTTGAAGTGGCTTAAAGTGATGGCACCGGTTCTGCTACTGGTCCTTGCGGGCGCCGCCATGGGCATCTATGAAATGATGCGCTATCCTGACAGGGTGGACAGCCTTCACGCCGATGCCCATATCGTAACGATCACGCAGGGGGAAGGGTTTCGCGCCGCCACCCAGAAGCTGCAGACCCTCGGCCTGATTCAATCACCCCTTAAATTCCGGCTCTTCGCCCGCCTCAACGGGGCCCACCGCCGGATCAAGGCCGGTGAATATCAGCTTTTCGGCACCATGACCCCCCGCCAGATCCTGGTCACCCTTGTGGAGGGCAAAGTCCTCCACTATCGCGTTACCATTCCGGAAGGCTACACCCTGCGTCAGATTGCCCAGGCGGTGGCGCAGGCCGGGTTCGGGGATGCCCCAACCTTCTATCGCTTGGCCATGGATCCTGCCCTCGTGAGGGCGGAAAACCTGACCGGCCAAACCCTGGAGGGCTACCTTTTTCCGGACACTTATTATTTCCCCCGGGGCTTTGCGCAAGTTAAAATCATTGGCGCCATGGTTCAGCGATTTCGGGACGCCATCAGCGACGAATGGCGGGCCAGGGCCGACGAGCTTGGCCTGACCCTGCACCAGGTGGTCACCCTGGCCTCGATCATCGAGAAGGAAACCGGCGACCCCGCCGAACGGCCGCTCATCGCCTCCGTGTTTCACAATCGCCTCAAGAAAGGCATGCGTCTGGAAACCGACCCCACGGTCATTTATGGCATCGAGGATTTCGACGGCAACCTGACCCGCAAACATCTGCGCACGCCCACACCTTATAATACATACCTGATCAAAGGTCTGCCGCCGGGCCCCATTGCCAGCCCCGGCCAGGCCGCCCTGGAGGCCGCCCTCTATCCGGCCGACACCGATTTTCTTTTCTTCGTCTCCCGCAAGGACCGCACGCACCAGTTTTCCAAAAACCTGCCGGACCATCAAAAAGCCGTCCGTAAATACCAGCTGCGCCGCAAACGGAAGCAAAAGTAACCGCACAGTGGCAGACAGCCCCATAATCAAAGACCAAACGGAAGAACGGGCAACCATCCCATGACAATTGAAACATTTTCTGATGAAAAACTCGCAGGCCAGCGCCTGATGGTCGGCTTCGAGGGCCAGGCCTTCAATGCGGATCTGGAAGACCTAATCGGCCGCCTCTTGGTGGGCGGATTGATCCTGTTCGCACCCAACATCGCTGATCCGGATCAGTTGCAGCGCCTTTGCCGGGACTGCCAGGACTATGCCGCTCGCTGTGGTCAGCCCCCCCTGATCATTTCCGTGGATCAGGAAGGTGGGCCGGTGGCCCGCTTGAAAGCTCCGCATTTTACGGTTTTTCCGGGCAACCCGGCCATGAAAGACGAAGAGGACGCCCGGGCATTTGCCCGCACGACGGCCAAAGAATTATCCGACGCCGGCATCAATATGGATATGGCCCCGGTCATGGATGTGGCGCCCCAAGATCTCTCCGGCATCATGGCCGACCGGGTGTTCGGCGGCCATCCCGATCATGTCGCCCGCATGGGAACAGCCCTGATCGATACGCTGCAAGCCCGGGGAGTGATGGCGGTGGCCAAGCACTTCCCGGGCATCGGGCGCACCATCCTGGACTCCCACCTGGATATGCCGATCTTCAAGGACGACCTGGCCGCCATGGAACCTATCGACCTGCCCCCCTTCACAGCCGCCATCGATCACCGGGTGGCCGGCATCATGCTCTCGCACATTCTCTATGAGCGGATCGACCCCGAGTGGCCCGCCAGCCTTTCGCCGGTGATTGCCCGGGATCTCCTGCGCCGGAAGATGGGCTATCAGGGCGTCACCATGACGGATGATCTCGACATGGGCGCCATTGTTCGCCATTTCGATATTGGCACCGTCATTCACCAGGTCGTGGCCTCTGAAATCGACTTCGCCCTGATCTGCCACAAGGGCCCCCGCATCCAGGAGGGATGGGAGGCCATGCGGGACCAGACCCGCCAGAACCCGCAACAGACGCGCGCATCCGTCCGGCGCATCCTGGACCTCAAGCAGACCTACCTTGGCGCCTCTTAAAGGGGATCATTCAGCTGGCAATCGACTACCCGCATCCCGAAAAATGCACCGGGAAAGTCGCGTGAGGCCAAATTGTCCGATAGCAAAAAAATGAGCGTAGGGGGCGTTATTGGAAGTGGAGGTATAAGCTTCTTCTAATCTTATTACGCTATGCCCATCTATGTCTAAATTTGGGTCCACACCGGGCATGAAATCCAAAAGGGTCCCATCAGGAATGAGGATTTTTTGATCTGAGCAAGGCCGCACAAGGGTTTGCAGTGAGGCGCACTGAAGTACGCCGCAATCGGAAACCCGCGGAGAACGCAGCTCAGGGCAAAAAGGGCCTTTCCTGATGGACACTAATGGGGCACCCGCGAGTACACATCATCATCCAGCTTCCCCCGTCGCCCCTGCTTGAGAAGGTGGTATCCCGCCGCCGCGATCATGGCGGCATTATCGCCGCACAGATCCAGCCCGGGCATGTGCACGACAACGCCCTGGGCGGCCCCGGCCTGGCGCACGCGTTCCCGCAGGCGCCGATTGGCCGCAACCCCGCCCACCACCACCACCTGCCCGCAACCCCTGTCGCTGGCCGCCTGCATCAGCTTGTGGGTCAGCACATCGACAACCGCTTCCTGAAAACCGGCGGCCACGTCCGCCACCCAGGAGGGATCCTTGCCCGGCTGGTCCTGGGCCAAACGGTTGACAGCGGATTTGATGCCGCTGAAACTGAAATCGAAACCGTTGCGGTCTAAGAAGGGCCGCTTGAAGGGGATGAGGGTGGGGTCCCCCTGGTGGGCCAGATCGTCGATAATCTTGCCGCCGGGGTAACCCAGACCGAGCACCTTGGCGACCTTGTCGTAGGCCTCTCCCGCCGCATCGTCACGGGTCTGCCCCATCCGTTCGATGACCGTGAAATCGGTGACATGGTAGATTGCGGTATGCCCCCCGGATGCCAGCAGGGCACAGAAGGGAAAATCCGGCGGATGTTCTTCCAAAAAAACGGAGAGAATGTGACCTTCCAGATGATTGACCCCCACCCAGGGGATACCCCGTCCATAGGCAAAGGCTTTGGCAAACGAATGGCCCACCAGGAGCGATCCCACCAGACCGGGCCCCTGGGTCACGGCCACCGCATCCAGGGCTTCCCGGTGAATCGCGGCCTGCTCCAGGGCCTCCCGAACCACCGGCAGGATAGCCTCGATATGTTTGCGGGAAGCCAATTCCGGCACCACACCGCCGTATCGGTGGTGTACCTCCACCTGGGAGGCCACGACCGAAGAGCGTATCTGGCGACCGTCCGCCACCACGGCGGCGGCCGTTTCGTCACAGGAAGACTCGATGCCCAATATTAGCATGATCGGTGTCCAAGCGCGCGCGGATACCCTTTTCAGCCGGCATGCAAAGGGCCGGAGGCCGCTGACGTCCGGCCGGCAGAAAACCGGTTTGTTCCCGAAGGATGCGACGGCTGCCCGGCCCGCGCTCATCCAAGGCAGACCAGCTCATCGCAAGGGGCGTTTGGGTCTCCCTCCGGGAGCCGGTCGTCCCGCGCCTCAGCCCTTGCAGGGCGTTGATTGCTGGGCCCCCCGGGATACCCAGGCCAGCAGGCGCCGCAGCCAACCCGTCCCGGTGTGGCGAGGGTGGTGGCGGTCTTCAGCGGGCGCGGCAGGCATCGTTTTCCACCCACTCGATCCGGGAGCCGGTGTCCGGCCGTTTGATGATTTCACCGATCATGAACACCTTCTCGTCCATGCCCCGCAGGCGTGCTAGGACCTCGGAAGTCGCCTGCTCCGGGACCACCGCGATCATGCCGATACCGTTATTGAAAGTGCGCATCATTTCGCCTTCGGCGATCCGGCCGGCTTGTTGCAGAAAAGGGAATATCGGCGGGATATCCCAGCTGCCCTCGAACATGCGGATGCCGCAGGAATCCGGGATGATGCGCACCACGTTTTCCGATATCCCGCCCCCCGTGATATGGGCCAGGCCGTTCAAGGGCAGATCCCGGGCCAGGCTTTCAATGGCAGAAGCATAGATGCGGGTGGGAATCAGGAGTTCTTCCCCGATGGTTCGCCCCAGTTCGGGAACCTCGGTAGACACATCCATCTTGAGGACCTCGAAGACGATTTTGCGCACCAGGGAATAACCGTTGCTGTGAAGACCGCTGGAGGCCATCCCCACCAGGGTGTCGCCCCGGCGGATCTCGCTTCCGTCGATAATCTTGGCATTGTCCACCAGGCCCACGGCGAAGCCGGCCAGGTCGTATTCATTATCGGCATAGAAGCCCGGCATCTCGGCGGTTTCACCGCCGATCAGGGCACATCCGGCCTGACGACAGCCTTCACCGATCCCGCCGATCACGGCTTCGGCCAGGCCTTCATTCAGACGGCCGGTGGAAAAATAATCCAGGAAAAACAGTGGCCGGGCCCCCTGCACAACAATGTCGTTGACGCACATGGCCACCAGGTCGATACCGACCGTGTCGTGGCGGCCGGTCAGAAAAGCGATTTTCAGCTTGGTCCCAACCCCATCGGTGGAACTGACCAGAACAGGTTTTTCCATATTGGCGACATTCAGCGAAAACATACCGCCGAAGCCGCCGATATCGCTCATGACACCGGGGCGGGAGGTCGATTTGGCGATCGCTTTGATGCGATCCACCAGGCGGTTGGCTTTATCGATATCGACACCGGCCGCTGCGTAGGTCAATTCCTCGGTCATGTTCGTATCTCCTCTCCCCGGTAAACGTTGAGCGCCGCCAACAGCTCGATTTCCCTACCTGATAAGCCAAAACAATTTTTTTGACAAGCCCCCAGCGATATTGTAACTCAGTTCCCATGGCTTCAAACACGAGGCCTTGGCCCCTAAATCCGCCCCGCCGCAGGGCGTTTTCCGGAAAGCCGGATTCAGGCGACACCCGCCGGGAATCGCAATCCGGTATCCGTCAATACCCCCACGAGGTGCTCGATGACACGATTTGCCCGTTTGGACCGCCTGCCGCCTTACGTATTTGCCACGGTCAACGAATTGAAAATGGAATCCCGGCGCGCGGGCGAGGACATCATCGACATGGGCATGGGCAACCCGGACCTGTCCACCCCGCCCCACATCGTCGCCAAGATGGTGGAAGCCGCTGGGAAACCGCACAACCACCGTTACTCGGCCTCCATGGGCATCACCCGGCTGCGCAGCGCCATCGCCGACTGGTACGGCCGGCGCTATGACGTGGAGATCGACCCGGACCGGGAAGCCATCGTGACCATCGGCGTCAAGGAGGGTATGTCCCATCTGGTGCTGGTCACCATCCGCCCGGGCGATGTGGTCTTCACCCCTACGCCCACCTATCCAATTCACCCCTACTCCGCCATTATCTCCGGTGGCGATGTGCGGGGCATCCCGGTGGGACCCGGCAACGACTTCTTCGCCAATCTGGTCGAAGCCACACGCCAGACCTGGCCCAAACCCAAAATATTGATTATCAGCTACCCCCACAACCCCACCACCGAGGTGGTCGACCTGGCCTTCTTCGAGAAGATCGTGGCCTATGCCAAAGAACATGACATTATGGTGATCCACGATTTTGCCTATGCCGACCTGACCTACGACGGCTATAGAGCCCCCAGCTTCCTGCAAGCCAAGGGCGCCCGGGAGGTGGGTGTCGAATTCTTCTCCATGTCCAAAAGTTACAGCATGCCGGGCTGGCGGGTCGGTTTCTGCGTGGGCAACGAAGAGATCATCGCGGCCCTCAAACGCATCAAAAGCTATTTGGATTACGGTATCTTCCAACCGATTCAGATTGCCTCCATCATCGCCCTGAATGAGGACCAGAGCTGCGTGGCCGAAATCCGGGATACCTACCGCGAGCGAAGGGATGCCCTGATAACCGGTCTGGCGCGGGTGGGCTGGGAGATTCCCTCCCCCAAAGGGACCATGTTTGTCTGGGCCCGCATTCCGGAGGCGTATCGCCAGATGGGCTCGGTGGAATTCTCCAAGTACCTGATCCGGGAGGCCAAAGTGGCCGTATCGCCGGGACTGGGTTTCGGCAATTACGGCGACGATTTTGTGCGCTTCGCCTTGATTGAAAACACCATGCGCATCAGTCAGGCCGTGAGAGGCATCCGCCAGGTCCTGAAATAGGGCCCGTTCAAAAATGATCGTTTGGGCCCTGGTCGGCCTTCTCCACGGGTTACCCGACGGCGGGGTAAACCATACCGCCTCACCGCCATTGGGCGGCCTGGATCAACACCCAAAAACGGTAATTAGGAACCGGGCTCCCGGGTCGGCTGTTTAAGTCTAGCGAT
Organism: Desulfobacterales bacterium; assembly: GCA_050124295.1. Taxonomy (GTDB): domain Bacteria; phylum Desulfobacterota; class Desulfobacteria; order Desulfobacterales; family UBA5852; genus JABZFP01. Next base: position 10,085 of record JASFFM010000056.1, read on the forward strand.
GAACACGAACGCATGGAACGGCGGGGGAATATTGATCTGCGGGTTTCCCCGGCAGCCTAAATTTGTTAAAGAAAGGCTTTTTTGATGTCGGGTCTAAACCCATCGCCGGCGCGGCAACCGTGTGCTGATCGCTTGTGGTCTTCTGGCCGGCCGAGCGTAGGACGAAGGAGGAGCGACAGGGTATGACGACACTGCATGTGGGACTGCTGGGCTTCGGAACGGTGGGCACCGGTGTGGCACGGCTGCTCACGGAGAGGGCCGACCTTATCCGGGCCCGGCTGGGCATGGATCTGAACCTCAAATACGTGGCCGACATCGACTTGGCGACCGATCGGGGTGTTCATCTCCCAGATGGGGTCTTGATCGACGATGCCGAGCGGGTCGTCAACGATCCCGAGGTGGCTATCGTCATCGAGATGATCGGTGGCGATACCATCGCCAAAGCCCTGATCCTGAAGGCCATTGCCAACGGCAAGCAGGTGGTCACCGCCAACAAGGCCCTGCTGGCCAAACACGGCGCTGAAATCTTTCAGGCGGCCAACCGCCAGGGCGTCGATCTGGCCTACGAGGCCAGTGTGGGCGGCTGTATGCCGGTCATCAAAACCCTGCGGGAGTCCCTGGTGGGCAACCGCATCAAGGGCATGGGCGGCATCCTCAACGGCACCTGTAACTATATCCTGAGCCGCATCACCGACGAGGGCCTCGAATTCCGGGAGGCCCTGGCCAGGGCCACGGAAGCCGGCTACGCCGAGGCCGATCCCACCCTGGATGTGGAAGGCTTTGACACGGCCCACAAGCTGGCCATCCTGACGTCCTTGGCCTACGGGACCGAGGTCGATTTCGATGACATCTTCATCGAGGGCATCACGCAGATTACCCCGCTGGACATCGATTACGCCCGCCAGTTCGGCTATCGCATCAAACTGCTGGCCATCAGTAAAAACCACGGCGATCGGCTCGAGGCCCGCGTGCATCCCACCATGATCCCCGAGGGCAATCTGCTCTCCACCATCAGCGGCTCCCTGAATGCCCTTAATATCTCGGGGGATGCCGTGGAAGACGTGATGCTCTACGGCCACGGGGCCGGAATGATGCCCACGGCCAGCGCCGTCATAGCCGATGTCGTGGACATGGCCCGCAACCTGATACAGGGCAGCCCGGGCCGGGTACCCCTGCGCTCCTTTCAACCGGAGAATATCGGCCGCCTGCCCATCGTCTCCATGGATGATCTGGTCACCCACTATTACTTCCGGTTTACAGTCAAGGACCAACCGGGGGTTCTGTCCACCATCGCCGGTATTTTAGGCCAATACGGCATCAGCATCCAGTCGGTGCAGCAGAAGGGCCGCAAGTCCGTCGGGGCCGTGCCCGTCGTCATGCTGACCCACCAGGCCCGGGAGGCCGACGTCCAGGATGCTTTCCGCCGCATCGAAGGCCTGGAGGTGGTGGACGAAAAACCGATGCTGATCCGGCTGGAGGAGGCCAACGGCCTGGATTGAAGCGGGGCATCCTTTAAAAGGGTTGTCTGATGCTGAGGGGCCAGGGAATCAAGGGTTCAGATGAAAGGCTAACCCTTATCGAGGGGGCCGGCATACAAGATGCCTCCTTGATCACCGCCAACATTATCGCTGTGAGGATCAATGCATATTGTCTGTTCTGACCTGGAAGGTGTCTTCGTGCCCGAAATCTGGATTAATGTCGCCCGGATCACCGGTATCGACGAACTGCGTCTGACCACCCGGGACATTTCCGACTACAACGTCCTGATGCAAAAGCGGCTGGCCCTGTTGGACGAAAACGACCTGACCCTCAAGGATATTCAGGGCGTCATCAACACCATGGCGCCGCTCAAGGGTGCTTTGGAATTCCTGGACTGGCTGCGGGCCCGCACGCGACTGATCATTGTATCGGACACCTTCGTGGAATTTGCCGCCCCGCTGATAGAAAAATTAGGGCGCCCGACCCTATTCTGCAATTCCCTCGCGGTGGCCCCCGACGGCCGGATCACCGACTACATCCTGCGCCAGCAGGACGGCAAGCGCAAGGTCGTGGAGGGTTTGCAGGCCATGAATTTTCAGGTTATCGCCATGGGAGACTCCTACAACGACATTACGATGCTGCAAAAGGCGGAAAAAGGCCTTCTCTTTCGTCCTCCGGAAAATGTGGTCGCCGAATTCCCGGATTTCCCGGTGACCGATCATTTCGACGATCTGAAGATGCTTTTGAAGGATGCCTTGAGTGATCTCGATCAGTGATTGTTCCGCCGCGAGGCCGGATTCCCTATGGTTCCAGCGCTTGGGATGGCGGGCTCAGATGGAAACGAACCACGCCAAGGACGCTCTATAAGGATACCGAATCATGCACACCATCATCCCGCGGTTCACCGAGGGCCGCCTGCTGGTCATCGGGGACCTGATGATCGACGAATATGTCTGGGGTGAGGTCGATCGCATTTCGCCGGAGGCGCCGGTACAGGTGGTCTCCGTGATGCGCGAAGATCTTACGCTGGGAGGCGCCGGCAACGTGGTCAACAATCTGCGGGCACTGGGGGCCCAGGTCGCGGTGGCCGGCGTGGTCGGCACGGCCGAAGACGGCCAACGCCTGCTCGATATGTTCAACCGTCTGGAGGTCGACTGCCGGGGCGTGGTGCCGGAAGCCGGGCGCCCCACCACCCGCAAAACCCGCATTATCGCCTCCAACCAGCACGTGCTGCGGATCGATCGCGAAACCAAACGCGATATCTCGACGGCCTCCTTTGGCAGGTTGATCGCGTTTGTGGAATCCCTGATGCCGGAAATCGATATCGTCCTGGTTTCCGATTACAACAAAGGGCTGGTGACCGCCGCGCTGATGGAAAAGGTCACCGCTGCCGCCCGTCGCCACGGCAAATACGTCATTGTCGATCCCAAGGGCCTGGACTTCAGCCACTACCAGGGCGCCACCCTTATGACGCCCAACCGCAAGGAAGCTTCTCTGGCGGCCGGGGTCGACATTACGAGCGATGCCTCCTTGGAAAAAGCCGCCCACCGCATCATGACCACGGTGGGCCTTGAAAAGCTGCTCATCACCCTTGGTCAGGACGGCATGGCCCTCTTTGAGTCCGGGGCACCGACCTACCGCATTGCCACCCGGGCCCGTCAGGTCTTCGATGTATCCGGGGCCGGGGACACGGTCATTTCGGTGCTCGGTCTGGCCTTGGGGTTGGGGGCTTCTTTCCAGGAAGCCACCGTCATGGCCAACGCCGCCGCCGGCATCGTCGTGGGCAAGGTGGGCACCGCTCCCATCGGAATCGATGAATTGACCTCTGCCCTTACCAGCACCGGCCAGTGCTTTCCTGTCAAGCATCATCGCCTGGATGAACTGCCGGCCTTGATCGGCGATCTCAAACGCCACGGCCTCAAGATTGTGCTGACCAACGGGTGTTTTGACCTGCTCCATGCGGGTCATGTGCAGCTCTTCGCCGCAGCCAAGGAGCTGGGAGACTTTCTGGTCGTGGCCATAGACGATGATGCCTCGGTGCGGGCGCTCAAGGGCAGGGGCCGCCCTGTGATTCGCGCCGAAGAACGTATCCGCATTCTGAGCGCGCTGGACAGCGTGGATGCTGTGGTTGTTTTCGCCTCCAACGAGTTTGAAGCATTGCTCGACGCCATCCAGCCCGACGTTCTCGTGAAGGGCAGCAACTACGCAAGCGACCAGGTGCGCGGTGGCGACAAGGTCTCTCAACTGGGCGGTCGGGTGGTCCTGGTGCCCGTCAGCGATACAATCTCTTCATCGCAGATCATCAAAAACATCAAAGATGGCCATCTATAAACGAGCGCGTTTGGCATCGGCCAGGGTTCTCACGATTGGGAAACCCTCGGCCTAAAATAGTCTTTTTTGCCCGGATCTGCGTTTTACAAGGGTCTTATGACTATAGTGTACTCAGTACGCCTCACAGAAACCCATCTGCGGCCTTGGTCTGAACGAACAATCCTCATTTTTAATTCGGGGATTTGGAAATTACCTTTTTGGATACAGCACGCGGCATTGTTTGCCGCCCGTCCCACAACGCCCCCTATCAATCTTGGAAATACGGTAATCGTGATGACCATACGCCTAAGGGTTACGGGCTAACGAATGATGACCGACCATCCTGACGGGTTGCTGATCGACGTGCGGGTGCAGCCCAAATCATCGCGAAACGCCGTCGCTGGCCTTCACGACGACGCCCTCAAAATCAGGTTGAGCGCCCCTCCCGTGGAAGGCAAGGCCAACAGGGCGCTCATCCAACTGATCGCCAAATTGCTGCGCTGTCCCAAATCGGCTGTAACCATCGCCTCGGGCCCGGCCAGCCGCAAAAAGCGCCTCCTGGTGCGCATCGCAAAAGATGCCCAATTCGAATCCCGTCGGGAGGCCTTAAAGCTAATTCTGAAGGGCCTTTGTTGAAGAATCTGTTCAAAGTCAGGCCCCATTAAGTTTAAGTATATACTTGACAATCGATTCCACTATCATTAGATTCCTTGCTTACAAATTGATGCGGGGTGGAGCAGTCTGGTAGCTCGTCGGGCTCATAACCCGAAGGTCGTTGGTTCGAATCCAGCCCCCGCTACCATTAACAAAAACAAGGACTTAGAATAACCTCTAAGTCCTTTGTTTTTTCTAAAGAAATGAGATCCCCACCCTATTCCCCACACGCGCCTCGATGTTGGCTCGCGTTAGCTTTGAT